>CACNQW010000074.1 GCA_902622745.1 uncultured SAR116 cluster alpha proteobacterium | reverse complement strand
AACCTTTTACTTCAATAATTTTATTTGTTCTAAATTTTAATAAATGACCAATATAACCATAAGAATACATATCAATGATATTTACATTTTTATAATTAATTAAATCTTTAACTATATAATTTTCTAAAAAATTGTAATCAATATAATGGTTTCTAATAATCTTATCTTTAGAAGTAATTATTAGAGTAAAATACAAGAGGACAGAAAAAGTAATCATAATTTTATTTTTTAATATTGAGATTTTATCTTTGTAATTTATTATAATTGACAATGGAATTAGAGAGATAAATCCCATTGGAGCAATATATCTTTCAAAAGAAGCTGCTCTTCTACCCTCATATTCTCCAAATACTGAAATATAAGCTATGATTAAAAAGAAAATCATTAATATGTTACAAATTACGCTTACAATGCAGTAGTAGAGTAAGTCGGAATCTTGATTAATATACTTTTTTAAAATTATTAAATTTACAAATATTAATATTAAAAAATAAGGTTTTTCTAAAGTGTTTTTCATCATAGATTGAATTACAAATGATAAATCTATAAATCTTATTTTTTCAAAACTAAATTGAAAGGATTTTCTTATACTTTCTTTTTCAATATAAAATTCCCAAAAATAGTATATTAAAAAAGCAATCAGGGTTATTATTAATAAATATTTCAAAACATAAATAAAATGAAAATAGTTAATTCTCTTATTTATTAAAAAAATACACTTAGTAAAAAAAATGCCTAAGTTTAGAATAATTAGAATATAAATTCCAACTTGTTTTGTGGCCACTATAGCAATAGAAATTAATATTTGTTCAAGCAAATGATTATTAAAAATTTTTAATTTAAAAGAATCTTTAATTGATTTCTCATTCCTATAAGAATTTTTTATGTATACTAAACATAAGATGCATAAAAGAAGATCCGGACCAGAGGAAAAAACTCCTTTTGAGTTTATAATTAAAATGGAGAAAATTAATAGTGGTAATAACTTAATTAAACTTAAAAAATCAGAAATTTTTTCTATATTTTCATCTCTTTTTAAAATTAACAAAAAGGTAGAAAAAATAAAAATATTTAAAAATGGAGCTAAATTTTCAATGAAATCTAAATTGATTACATTTAAAACCGATAAAATTATTGGGAAACCATATGGATACGAAGGATGAGAAGACAATGAATTTAAATTATTAGCATTTGGCAAAGCCAAATTTTCATAAATGAAAAATGTATTAGGTAACCATGTTGCATAATCATCCCAATTTAATTGAGGTAAATTTAAAGAATAAATATACAAAGGAAAAATTAATATTTGACAAAATATTAAGGTTCTTATGTTTATAAAGAAAATTTTATTTTTCTCTATTAAAAAAAAAAGTGTCGATATAAAAAAAAACATAATTACCAATGATATAAATAAGGTCTTATTTGAGATAAAAGCAGAAGCCATAAACCCTAAATATAATAAACTATATCCAGCAAAAAAATTTATCACAAGAGAAGGTGATTTTTGTAAAACTAATTTACCTATTAATAGGTATAATGGAACTAATAAAGATAATGAAATAAATGGTTTTATATATTCAATGACAAACATTAGAATTTAAGATAACTATACATTATGAGTTTGTCTATTTTAATAACAGGTATAAACGGATTTGTTGGAAGTTTTTTATTTAAAAATCTTTCTAACAGAATAGATTTAAATGTTTTTGGTTTGGTAAGAAATAAAACAACTTTTAGTCATAATATCTTTACATTAGAAGAATTACAAAGTGATCCATCTATTTTTAAAAAAAATAATATTAAGTACATTATCAATGCAGCTGGAAAAGCACATGTAAGATTTGAATTTTTAGAAAAAAATAAAAGAAAACTCTATTTAGATAATGTGAAGTTTTCAAGTGATCTATCACAACTAGCTAAGCTTAATAAAATAAAATTAATGATACATTTCAGTACTTCAAAAGTTTATGGTGAAAAAGGTTTTTTTGATGAAAATTCTAAGATCAATCCAAAAGATTGCTATTCAAAATCAAAAGCAGAATCTGAAAAAAAAATAATCAAAATTTTAAAAGATACAAATGTTAACTTATCAATAATTCGTTCACCAGTAATTTATGGAGAAAACCCA
>CACNQW010000073.1 GCA_902622745.1 uncultured SAR116 cluster alpha proteobacterium | reverse complement strand
TGTTCCAAATAATTCCATTCATAAAAGCATAGTAATAAGACGATGTAATATCAAAAATTTCTCCTGACATCCATCCACCTAGTGACATCCCAACAATAGTAGCACTAATAACAAGCCCAACTCTAAGCCCAGCCTCTTTAATAGGTAAGTATTTTCTGATAATTATTGCATAAGCAGGAACAATTCCACCTTGTGATAACCCAAACATCAAAGAGACAACGTATAAAGAAATTTCAGAAGAAAATGGCAAGAAAAATGTTAACGAAAGCATTTGTAAAAATGAGCCTAATAATAATGTTAATATAGGTCCAATTCTGTCAGAAATCATTCCAAACACAATTCTGCTAATCATACCACTGTAAAGCATTACAGCTAAAATTTCTGTGCCAACTTGAAGCCCAAAACCATTATCAACACATAAAGCAACCATGTGCACTTGAGGCATTGCCATAGCAACACAACAGCATATCCCTGCAAGCATCAACAAGACTTGAATTTGATTATTAGAAAGATTTAGCTTTATGTCCTTATACCTTTGTTTAATTGTCTGAGATATGGTTTCATCAACAGAGACATTTCTTAGACAAAGGACAAGTGGTAACATTATGAACAAACACATTGATATCCAGAAATGTGTAGTTCTCCAATCTATAAATTTTAAAAAATAACCTATTAATAACGGCCACGTTGCTCCTGCTACGTAATTAGCACTTGCAACTATAGACAATGCAAAACCTCTCTGTTTATTAAAATAATTAGAAATATCTGCCATAGCTGGACCAAAAAAGGTTGACGCTGCAAAACCCATAAAAAACTGTAATACTAGCAACTGCCAATAAAATGGAATTATAGAATACGAATAATAACATAATATTAGCACGAATGTAGCAAACAAAATTGGCTTTTTAATACCAAACTTATCATAAATTTTACCAATAACTACAGTACCAAAACCAAATCCAATCATTGTGAAAGCGTAAAGTAAACTTGATGTTCCCCTATCCAAACCAAATTCTTTTTCTATATCAGGAATAAAAACAACAACTGACCACATTCCCACGGTTCCTACAAAAGCAAGAATAAATAATATTATTACTCTAAACCATGCACTTTTAGAGTCTGAAGATATTAAATTTGGTTTATTGGAAATGATCATTTAATACATATACATCAAATGATTTTTTTGTCTTTAAGTAATTTGATTTGATCTTCATTGTAATTTAATTCAGTTTTCAAAATTTCATTTGTATGTTCACCAAGTAATGGAGGTGCATATCTATAAGAAACTGGTGTTTCGTTCATTTTTATAGGATTTGATATTAATTTTAATGGCTTTTCTCCAATTTTAGAATGCTCCATTTCCATAACCATTTCTCTAGAAACAACATGTGGATCACTAAACACATCTGAAAGACTATTAATAGGTCCACAACCAATTTTCGCTTTCTCTAATTCACTTAACCACTGATTAGAATTTTTTCTTTTTGTTACTTCGTTTAGTACTTTAGTTACATATTCTCTATTTGAGACTCTAGCTGCATTTGTTTTAAAGCGATCATCTTCAAGTAATTTAGTTTCACCGGCTAATTCACAAAAACGTTCAAATGTTGGATCATTTCCAATTGATAATACAATATAGCCATCAGCTGTTGGCATAACTTGATAAGGAACAATGTTAGGGTGTTGATTTCCAAGTCTTTCTGGATTTTCACCAGTTGAAAGGTAATTCATACCTTGATTAGCTAACCAAGCAACATGAGTGTCTAACATTCCAATATCAATAAATTGTCCTTTTCCTGTTTCTGTTTGATGCTTAACAGCGGCTAAAATACCTACAGAAGCGAACATTCCCGCCATTAAATCACCTATAGGAACACCAACCTTCATTGGCTCACCATTAGGCTCTCCTGTTAAAGCCATAACTCCTCCCATAGCTTGAATAAGACCATCATAACCAGGTCTTGAAGCATATGGTCCAGTTTGACCAAACCCAGTTATTGAACAAAAAATAAGTCTTGGAAACTCCTCTTTTAAATCATTATAAGACAAACCATATCTAGATAAAGTTCCTGTCTTAAAATTTTCAACTAAAATGTCAGAATCTTTTAAAAGTTTACGAATAATATCCTGCCCTTCTTTTTCACTTAAATTTATTGTGATAGATCTCTTGTTTCTATTAGCACCACAATAATAAGCACTTAAGTCAGTTTCATTTCCATTATCA
>CACNQW010000072.1 GCA_902622745.1 uncultured SAR116 cluster alpha proteobacterium | reverse complement strand
TTAAAAAACAATACCACATACAAATATGATGCAAAACTTAAAGAAACTAAAGTAAGTAATATACTAAAAGATCCCTTAATAATTAATTGTTTAACAAACAAAAAAATTATTGATGCTGATACAAATTATTCATTCACTTGCATGCAAAATGGAAGAAAATTAGTTTGTGGTTATAAATAAAATTTAATTCCAAAATCAAAAAATATTTTTAAAGATATAAATCCTAATAATATTAAAATGAGTTTATCAAACAACTCTTCAGAAACACTTTTAGCAATTTTATTTCCTATAGGCATACTAATAATTAATATACCAGTACAAATTAGACTTATCACAAATATTTCAAAATTCATAAATTCATAATGAATTAATGCAGGAGCTTGAAATACTGACATCATCATAAAATACACTGATATAGTTGGGATAAATGTTTTTCTATCGAGTTTAAAAGAGTTTAAAAATGTTATCGATATAGGTGCCGAAATTCCAGCCGCACCTTGAAAAATTCCTCCAAAAAAACCAAAAGGAAAAAAAAGTTTTTTTGATTTTTTATATTCTAATTTCCATGTTGGAACAAAAAACTTAAATGAGATAAAAATTATTACTATGATACCAACTCCAAATGAAAGGATATCAAGAGATAAATTAGCAAGAAAAATTGTTCCTAAAAATGCACCCCCACCTCCACCCAAAGCAAATGAAAATGTAGCGAATAAGGGCAATATAGATTTTCTAAAATAATAAAGCTGCTGAATGTTAGATAAAAAATTTGGAACAACCATTAATACAACAGCCAATCTAACATCGTAAAATGCAGATATAACGGGAATTGTTATAATTGGTGCACCAGCGCCAGTTGCACCTTTTAATACTCCAGCCAAAATAAAAGAAGCAATAATTATTAAGTAATAGGAAAAATTATCTAAAGCCAAAATTTACTCATAGTTTATTTCTGAAAGCTTCTTTCCGACAATTTCAACGAAAAACCTTAAATCTGTTCCGATAGTAGCCAAATCAAAACCTTCTTGAAATTTTTGATTTAAATAATTTGGAGAAAGACAATGAATCCCAATTTTTTTATTATTTTTCTTACATGCTATTTTTATTTTTTCGATAGCATTGATCATTACTTCTTCTGTTCTATCTAAACCAGGTTTTAATCCCAATGAAACACTTAAATCAGAAGGGCCAATATAAACCCCAGACAAATCTTCTACTGATGAGATTTTTTCAACATTATCTAGTCCTTCCTCCGTTTCTATCATAGCAAGGGTAATAATATGTTCGTTTGCTTCATCATGATAATTAGATCCATGAATTAAAGCAGCTCTCGTAGGACCTGAACTTCTAAAACCTTGAGGAACATATTTTGTTGTTTGGACAAATTGCTTACAGTCATTTTCATTATTAATCATTGGACAAATAATTCCAAGAAATCCTGCATCTAAAAGTTTCATAATTATACCTGGTTCATTCCAAGGCACTCTGGCTAAAGGAGTTATTTCTCCAGAACCCATAGATTGAATCATATTTAGTGCCTGTTGATAATCTACAAGTCCATGTTGTAAATCTACAGTCAATGAATGAAAATTATTTAAAGACATAATTTCTGTAGTTACAGTAGACGGTATTGAGCACCATCCATTTACTACGCTTTTATTTTGATCCCATCGTTTTTTTAAACTTAATTTTTTCATTACATACCTATTTCTTTGTTATTAACAACAACTGATTGATTTATTTTATCATCTAAAACATCTAGAACATTTTGAACAGTCTCTGTTGCCATTCTTATAGTTGACTCTACTGTCACACCAGCGATATGAGGTGATAAAATTACATTATTTAATTTAAATAAAGGATTAGATGAGGGTGTTGGCTCAACATCAAAAACATCTAAACCAGCTCCAGCTATTTTCTTATTTGCAAGAGCTTCATATAAATCTTCTTCATTTAAAATGCCGCCTCTAGCACAATTTATAATAAATGAACTTTTTTTCATAAGATCAAATTCTTGTTTTGTGAATAAATCTGTAGTTTCCTCATTCTTTGGACAATGAAGAGTAACTGCATCCATCTTTGGTAAATTCTCACTGATATTGTCAACTGGAATAGCACCTGAGATCTTAACCTTCTCTTTTTCAACATATGGATCATAAACATAAACATTCATATCAAAAGCCAATGCTCTTTTTACAAAGTTTGATCCAATTCTACCAAAACCTATAACTAAAATATTTTTTTTTGCTAAATCCCAAGCTTTAACATCCCATCTATTAGTCCAATCCCCTTTTCTAGTAAAATCATCGTAATAAAATACATTTTTACTTAAGGCTAATAAAAAAAACATTGCTTGTTCTGAAACTGAAATCATATTTGAATGCGCGGCTATAGTCAGAGGAATTTTTTTATTATTTAGTGATACTAAATCAATTGAATCATAACCTACACCATGTCTAGATACTACTTG
>CACNQW010000071.1 GCA_902622745.1 uncultured SAR116 cluster alpha proteobacterium | reverse complement strand
GTTCATCATGTATCACGTTATTTTTATATTTAAATTGAGCCCAGTACCCAAGTTCTTGAGCTAATCTGCTATTATAAGTATACTCCCTGTAGTTATATTTTAGATTTTCTTCATTCATGATAGTACTCATCATAGAATTTTTTTGATTTAATTCTTCTTGAGAGCAACCGAATAGATCAAGTAAATCCTTTCCTTCTTTTGGGGTGTCAGGATGTAATGGGAAATGAATAATATCTAATTTTATTTTATATTTTGAAATTACTTTTTTTAGTCTGGCTTGCCCTAAATAACACCAAGGACAAACATAATCAGTAAAAATTTGAAGTGTTTTTATTTTCATTTTTTAACAACTTTATTTCAATATATTTTTTATGATATATAATCCAAAGAAAATATGAAATTAATTATAATTAATTACAATGGATACCTACTTTAACTTTGAAAATACATATACAAACTTGCCAAAATGTTTTTTTACATTGCAAAATGTTGAGGAGGTTCCATTTCCGGATTTAGTTATTTTCAATAATAAATTAGCTAAAAGTCTTGATATAAATATTCCTTCAAATGATAAAAAAGAATTAGCCAAAATTTTTTCAGGAAATTTTAATAATAAAAATATGTGCACATTTGCACAAGCATATGCTGGTCATCAATTTGGTCATTTTACGAACCTAGGTGATGGAAGAGCATTGATGCTAGGTGAGCACTTAAGCAATTGTGGCAAAAGATTTGATGTTCAGATGAAAGGATCTGGGATAACGCCTTACTCCAGGCAGGGAGATGGAAAGGCAGCCTTAGGTCCAATGTTACGAGAATATATAATAAGTGAAGCTATTCACTATCTTAATATTCCAACAACTAGAAGTTTGTCAGTTATAAAAACTGGTGAAGATGTGTTTAGAGAAAAAAAATTAAAAGGATCAATTCTTACAAGAATTGCCTCATCGCATATTAGGGTAGGAACATTTCAATATGCGGCTGCACAACAGGACAAAAAAATCTTAAAAAGTTTATTTAATTATACTGTCGACAGACATTATTCGGAACTAAAAAATTCTAATGAAATCTTAATTGAAGTTCTAAAGGAATTTTCTTTAAAACAAATTAAGTTAATAACACATTGGATGAGAGTAGGTTTTATTCATGGCGTAATGAATACAGATAATATGACACTTTCAGGTGAAACTATTGACTACGGTCCATGTGCTTTTATGAATTCTTATGATCCTAACACTAAATTTAGTTCAATTGATCATATGGGAAGATATTGTTATAAAAACCAACCGATTATCGCACAGTGGAATATTGCTAGATTTGCTGAGACTTTACTCCCTTTAATATCAAGCGATTTAAATGAAGCAATAAAAAAAGCTGAAGATGTAATAAAGTCTATACCAGAAATTTATAAAACCTGTTGGTTAAATATGATGAGAAAAAAATTAGGCTTAGTTGATAATAATAATGAAGATGAAAATATAATTAACTCTTTACTCTCTTGGATGGAAAAAAATAATGCTGATTTTACAAATACCTTTATTGATTTAATGGACGAAGAAAATCTTAATAAAAGTATCTACAAATCAAATGATTTCAAGAATTGGCTTGAGATTTATAAAAAAAGAAAATTAAGTAAAAAGTTTTCCAAATCTAAATCAATTAAACTTATGCAGGAAAATAATCCTGTTATAATTCCAAGAAATCATATTGTAGAGAATGTTTTGTCAAGCGCCGATGAAGGAAATTTAAATCCTCTTAATAAGTTTTTAAAAAAATTGGAAAATCCTTATGATAATAATTTAGAAATACCGAATTACTACAAAACTGATATTAAATCAGTTGAACCATATATGACATTTTGTGGGACATAAATAGTTTATATTTTTTGACTAACGTCCCACCTTTTTTTTAAATATCTGCAAGTATCACAGCCAAAAGATCCATCTGGGTATATATTTTTATCCATAAGATTTTTTGCTTCACTGATAGTCTTACTTACCCAACTATCATCGCAATCCAATTTGATAAGATGTAATTCAAATTTTAAAGTTTGATTAAACATAGGTTCATTTTTTAAGCCATTAAAATAAACTAGATAGGCTGTATCAGATACTTTAAATCCATTTTTCCGAAACAACCATTGATACATTTCTAATTGTCTTCTGTAACCTTTTGGATATTCATATTTGTTCCAGGTCTCATCCCAATCAAAATTATTTTTTGAAGTAGATTTGACGTCAGATAAAATTAGTTCACCGTTTGGTTTGACCCAAACATCATCTACAGCTCCATAAAAATGAACATCAGTGTCACTGTCATAATAAGAAATACCTTGAAAATTATTTCTCCATTTATCCATTTCCTCATGTTTAAACGGCACAGCATCAATATTATTTTCCAAAAAAAGTGGGTGTGGTTCTTGTTTTTCTCTGTAATAGTCAAATTCATTCTTACATAAACTATCTACAGCGCTATTTAGTGTAAATGGGAGTGTGTTTAGTCTAACTTTATATTTGTACATTAAAATAAAACATCTTTTACAATTAAGAT
>CACNQW010000070.1 GCA_902622745.1 uncultured SAR116 cluster alpha proteobacterium | reverse complement strand
AAAAAATAATCAAAAAGATACATAATATTGAATTATTTATTAAACCATGATTATATTCACTAATCATGATTAATAGTAAAAGTATTACATTATTCTTATTGTTATTCGGTTTTTGGCTGTTAATGTCAGGCCATTATACGATTTTAATTACATCACTTGGTGTTGTTTCTTGCTTGTTATGTGTTTACCTAACAATCAAAGGAAAATTTTTAGATAACGAAACTATACCTATCTATTTTTTCCCTCGATTAATTCAATATACAATTTGGTTAATCAAAGAAATCTTTCTATCAAATATTACTACAGCTAAAGTTATTTTATCTAAATCAGAAGAACCAGAATTATTCTCTGTTAAAGCCACCCAAAAAACAAATGAAGGAAAAGTAACTTATGCAAATTCTATCACACTTACTCCTGGGACTGTAACCACACAAATAAAAGATAACGTATTTGAAGTTCATGCATTAACTAAAGAGTTTGGTGATGACGTTAGAAGTTCTGAGATGGACAGAATGGTAACTTGGTTAGAAAAGGGTAAATAATGTTTTTAGCTGTTTTGATTGCTCTTGCTGTATCATTTTTGTTAATTTTAGTTCGTTTGATTAATGGGAAAACTACATTCGACAGAATTTTAGCTGCAAATAGTATTGGTACTATAATAGTTTTAGGAATTTCTGTTCATGGTTTTTATATGGGCAGACCTGAATTTATTGATATTTCTATAGTTTACGCACTAATAAATTTTATTGGAACAGTAGCTGTTTTGAAACTTTTTGATAAAGGAACACTTGGAGATAAATAAATGTTAGATATCTCAATTGAAATAATATCTATAATATCTTTTATAGCTGGAGTTTTTTTTATATTAACTGGATCTATAGGATTAATAAGATTACCAGATGTTTTTTCTCGAATACATGCTGCTGGAATGATTGATACTGCTGGTGCATCATTTATAATATTAGGAATGATTTTACAAAGTGGCTTTTCTTTAATTACTGCAAAATTAATATTTATTGGAATTTTTATATTTTTCACAAGTCCTATTACAGGTCATGTAACTGCAAACCTTGCTAGAAAAAAAGGTGTCGATCCTGTGGGTAAGACAAAAGGTAAAACTCTATGATAGGTGAAATTATTATAAATGCATTTCTTGTAACTCTAATGTTAACAATAGCAGTATTTATTATTAATACACGAAAAGTGATATCAACTATATTATTAACTGGCACATATTCTTTAGTCGCAGCTCTTATGTTTGTAAGTCTAGATGCAGTAGATGTTGCATTCACAGAAGCATCTGTTGGAGCAGGAATTTCAACAATATTATTCTTAGCAGCTTTAAGTTATCTTCCAAAAGAGGAAAAAGAAGAAAAATTTAACATAAAACATATTTATGCAATCTGCACATGTACAATAGTTGCAGCATTATTAATTTGGGCAAGCTATGATTTGCCGCTAGTTGGTCAATTAGAAAATCCTGTTCATCAAAACCTTGCACAAGACTTCATTGAAGGATCACGAAACCATATAGGGATACCAAATGTAGTTACTTCAATTCTTGCAAGCTACAGGGGATATGACACTTTTGGTGAGACAGTTGTTATTTATACTGCTGGTATCGCTGTATTAGTTTTATTGTATGATGGAGTTTCAAAAAATTCAAAAATTAATAAGGAAAAAAATAAATAGATGGATAATTTAATTTTAAAAGTATGTACAAAAGTTTTATTTACTCCAATAATTTTGTTTGGTTTATACGTTCAATTTCATGGTGATTTTGGTCCAGGAGGAGGATTTCAAGCTGGCGTAATTGTTGCTGCAGCTTTTATATTATATGCACTGGTTTTTAGTGTTGAAGATTGTAAAGTGATTATGCCACCAAAATTAAATTTCTTTTTACTTGCATTAGGGGCGTTTCTTTATGGTTTTGTTGGAGTAATTGGATTAATTCTTGGTGATCCATATCTTAGTTATGATGTTTTAGGTTCTACCAAAGAAGCTGGTCAACATGTAGGTATTTTACTTGTTGAATTTGGAGTTGGTCTAACCGTATGTAATGTAATGATTTCATTATTTTACTCATTCGCAGATTTTGATTTTGGGAAGAAAAATAATGATTGATCAGATATTTGGTGTTTGGAATTACTGGATAGTATTTATTTTAATGATGATAGGACTTTACATTGTAATATCCAAAAAAAGTCTTTTAAAAAAGATAGTTGGTCTAGCTATCTTCCAAACATCAGTTTTTCTTTTGTATATAACGTTTGGAAAAATTGCTGGAGGGACTGCTCCAATTTTAACTGACAATGTTAATGAAATATATTCGAATCCTCTTCCACATGTACTAATACTTACAGCAATTGTTGTTGGTGTTGCGACAACTGCACTCGGTCTTGCATTGACGGTCAGAATTAACAAAGCATATGGAACTATTAATGAAGATGAAATTTCAGCATCAGATTTAGTCGAATATCATGAAAAATATCTCGAAGATAAAAAATAAAAATCATGTCATTTATTATTAAAAATTTACCTATACTTATCGTTATAACACCCCTGATGTTCTCACTGAT
>CACNQW010000069.1 GCA_902622745.1 uncultured SAR116 cluster alpha proteobacterium | reverse complement strand
CAGGGAAGTTGCATCTGAGGCTAAAAATCCAGTATTTTTATATTCTATAGGTAAAGATAGTTCTGTAATGCTTCATTTAGCCCTGAAAGCTTTTTTTCCTGCAAAACCTCCATTTAAATTTTTACACATAGACACGAAATGGAAATTCAAAGAAATGATTGAATTTCGAGACAAAATGATGAATGAACTAGATCTAGATTTTTTAATTCACACAAATAAAGAGGGTATTGATAAAAATATTTCTCCTTTTACTCATGGAAGTGAAATTCATACGAAAATCATGAAAACTGATGCATTAAAGCAAGCATTAACTCTAAATAAATTTGATGTAGCTTTCGGGGGCGCTAGGAGAGATGAAGAGAAATCCAGATCTAAGGAAAGAATCTTTTCATTTAGATCAAAGTCACATTTGTGGAACCCTAAAAATCAAAGACCTGAGTTATGGAGTTTATATAATCTTAATAAAGGTTTTGATGAAAGTATTAGAGTTTTTCCTTTGTCTAATTGGACTGAAGCAGATATTTGGGAGTATATTTTAAAAGAAAATATTAAAATACCATCTCTATATTTTGCTAAAAAAAGAAAAGTTGTTGAAAGAGATGGACAATTAATAATGGTTGATGACGACAGATTGCCACTAAAACATAAAAATGAACCAAAATTAGAAATGGTCAGATTTAGAACTTTAGGCTGCTATCCTCTAACTGGTGCTATTAGATCTAATGCAACTAGTTTAAAAGAAATTGCTGACGAAACACTAAGTGCTTCAACTTCTGAACGGATTGGCAGAGTAATAGATAATGATTTAATATCAAGCATGGAAAAGAAAAAAAAGGATGGATATTTTTAGTTTTATCTAAGAATTTTAAAATGAAAATAAAAAATAATTTTAATGAACATTTGAGAATTATAATCTGTGGTTCAGTTGATGACGGAAAATCTACTCTTATAGGAAGGTTATTATATGAAACTAAAAAGTTATATGTCGATCAGTTAAAAGTTTTTAATGAAGATAATAAAAGGTTTGGATCACAAAAAAATAAATTAGATTTTTCTTTACTAGTAGATGGTTTGTCAGCTGAAAGAGAGCAAGGCATAACCATAGATGTTGCTTATAGGTATATTTCCACAAAAAAAAGGAAGATAATATTAGCTGACACTCCTGGACATGAACAATATACAAGAAACATGGTTACTGGAGCGTCTACTGCTTCACTTGGAATTCTAATTGTAGATGCCAGAAAAGGTATCTTAAAACAAACAAAGAGACATTCTTTTATTTTGTCACTTCTAGGTATTAAAAATATAATTTTAGCAATTAATAAGCTTGATCTGATTGAATATGACGAAATCACTTATGATAAAATAAAAAAAGAATTTTTTGAATTTTCTAAAAAACTTAAATTTAAAAATATAAATTCCATTCCTATTTCAGCACTAGATGGTGATAATATTATAAAAAAATCAAAAAATACCTTATGGTATGATGGTAAAACTTTATTAGAATATTTAGAAAAATCAGATAAAGAATTTTATGAAACAAAACACCTTATATTACCAATACAATATGTTATAAAAAATGTACAAGATTTTAGGGGATACACTGGAACAATAGTATCTGGAGAAATGTATAAAGAACAAAAAGTGACTGTTCATCCATCTGGCTTTAGTACGAAAATAGATAAAATTATCGATCAAAAAAAAGAAATCAAATATGCGCCTAGTTTTAGAGCAGTTACATTTACCTTGAAAGATGATATTGATGTCTCAAGAGGAGATTTCATTGTAGATTTTAATAAAAGAATTGAAATGACAGACAAATTTAAAGCTGATTTAATTTGGATGGATATAGAACCTTTTATGCCTGGAAGGACATACTTAATTAAAATGGAATGCAGGATGTTAAAAGCTAAGATTTTTATTAAATTTAAATATAGTATAGATAATTTTGAAAAACTTATGGCAAAAACTTTAGATTTAAATGATATAGCAAATTGTGATGTTATTTTTGAACAAAAAATTTTTTATGAAAAATATGATGATAATAAGATACTCGGATCATTTATAGTTATTAATCCAGAAACAAATAGTACATGCGGTGCAGGAAGAATAAACTTTGCTTTAAGAAGATCATCAAATATTTCTAAACAACAATTTATTATTAATAAGGAAAAAAGATCTTTATTAAAAAATCATAAACCATGTATAGTATGGCTAACAGGTCTTTCTGGAACAGGAAAATCTACAATAGGTAACATTCTTGAAAAAGAGTTATTTAATTTAAAAATACATACAACTTTACTTGATGGTGATAATATTAGATATGGACTTAACAAGGATCTTGGTTTTACCAATGAGGATAGAGTAGAAAACATTAGACGAATTTCAGAAGTTGCAAAACTTATGGTCAACTCGGGTTTAGTAGCTATAGTAGCATTTATATCACCATTTAAATCCGAAAGAAATTTAGCTAGAAGTATGGTAAATAAAGATGAATTTGTTGAAGTTTTTATTGACACTCCATTAAATATATTAGAGGAAAGAGACCCAAAAGGTTTGTACAAAAAAGCTAGATCTGGTGAGATACCTAATTT
>CACNQW010000068.1 GCA_902622745.1 uncultured SAR116 cluster alpha proteobacterium | reverse complement strand
TATCTTAGCTGTAGTATTTCCGTCTGAATCAATATCTAAGATTTTTAGCAAATAATTTTTTATCATATCAAAATTATTTTTTTTTCTTTGCTCGAGACTCTTTTTTTTCAATCAATTCAAGAGCTTCATCAAGAGTGATGTCGTCTAAATTCATGGTTTTAGGCAAAGTTGCTCTTGTCTTTTTATATTCAACATAAGGACCATACCTTCCTTTTTTTGCCAGTACCTCTCCGTCATTATTTGGATGTTTTCCAAGACTTCTTCCTCCAGGAGATTTTTCAGAAATTAATACGACTGCATGATTTAAACCTATAGTTAAAACAGTTTCATCATTTGGTAGACTTACTGAATTAACATCATATTTTAAGTAAGGGCCATATCTTCCAATATTAGCAGTAATTTCTTTATTAGTTTCAGGATGGTTGCCAATAACTCTTGGTAACGATAAAAGTAAGAGAGCTTTTTCAAGGTTTATGTCTTTAGGATTTACTAATTTAGGAATACTTACTCTTTTAGGCTTTTTGCCATCTCCAAGTTGAACATATGAACCATAAGGTCCTTTTTTTATAAAAACATCTTCATTTGTATTGGGATCTTTACCTAAACTTTGATCAAAATCAATTTCATTTTCAAATTCAGGGTTACCATCTTTTTTATTAGCTATTTGCTTTGTGTATTTGCATTCAGGATAATTATTACAGCCTATAAAAGCACCATATTTGCCAAGTTGTAACCCAATTTTACCATCCGAGCATTTAGGACATTTTTTTGAAGCATCAAATTGATTATCTTCAGTTGAAAAAAACATTTGTTCTAATTCAGACTCTAGGGTATTTAAAATTTCAGATCTCTCTAAGTCAGTCATTTTGTCAAGATGGTTTTTAAAATCTCTCCAGAAATCTGACAATAAATCTTTGTAAGGCAATTTGCCATCAGAGATTTTATCAAGATCTTTTTCTAATGTTGCTGTAAATTCATAATCAATATATTTACCGAAGAAATTGCTTAGGAAAGCAGTTAATATTCTTCCTCTTTCTTCTGGAATTAGTTTTCCACTCTCTTTTATAACATAATCTCTTTCAACTAAAACTCTTAATGTTGAGGCATATGTTGATGGTCTTCCAATACCAAGTTCTTCCATTTTCTTAACTAAACTAGCGTCAGTATATCTTGCAGGTGGTTGTGTGAAATGTTGTTCATCTTCTAATTTTTTTAAATCTAAACTTTCATTAGGGTTTAAGACTGGGAGCAGCTTATCATCATCATTATCACTTGAAGTTGTTTTTTCATCAAAGCTTTCTTTATATACTTTTAAAAATCCAGGAAAAGCAATCTGAGAACCATTTGTTCTGAAAGTAATTGAGTTATCTTTTGATTTTATATCTACCGTAGTTTTGTCCAATTCTGCTGAAGCCATTTGGCTAGATAAAGTTCTTTTCCAAATTAAATCATATAACTTAAGCTGATCTTTATCTAAATATTTAGAGATTAATTTTGGTGAATAAGTAAAGTTTGTTGGTCTAATTGCTTCGTGAGCTTCTTGGGCGTTAGCAGCCTTTGATTTATAATATCTTGGACTTTCGGGAATAAAGTTTTTTCCATATTCATTAGAAATAAATTTTCTTATATTTGTCATTGCTTCCTGGCTAATTTGAACACCATCAGTTCTCATGTAAGTTATTAGACCACTAGTTTCTTTATTTAAATTTATGCCTTCATAAAGTTTTTGAGCTACTCTCATCGTTTTATAAGCACTAAAACCAAGTTTTCTAGATGCTTCTTGCTGCAGTGTTGAAGTTGTGAAAGGAGGTATAGGATTTCTCTTAACTCTTTTCTTTTCAATATTTGATACATAAAAATTATGTTTTTTTATTTCATCTAATATTTTTTTTGAATGTTCCTTATTTGGAATATCAAATTTTTTAAGTTTTTTTTGGTCAAATTCAATTAATCTAGAAGAAAATCTTTCACTATTTGAATTTTCAAAAATTCCTGAAATAGTCCAATACTCTTCAATTATAAATTTTTCAATTTCTAATTCTCTTTCACAAACTAATCTAAGAGCTACTGACTGAACTCTACCAGCTGATCTGGAACCTGGAAGTTTCCTCCATAAAATTGGAGATATTCTGAAACCAATTAAATGATCTAATGCTCTTCTAGCCAGGTATGCATCAACTAATTCAGAGTTTATGTCTCTAGGATGTTCCATAGCGTTTAATACAGATGACTTTGTAATTTCATTAAAAACAACTCTTTGAACTTGTTTGCTTTTTAATACTTTTTTTTCGTTTAAAATCTCATTGATATGCCAACTGATTGCTTCACCTTCTCTGTCGGGGTCAGTTGCTAAAATTAGAGTTTCTGCATCTTTTAAATCTTTTATTATTCCATTAATCACCTTTTTTTTATCTAAAGGTTGATCCCAGGACATCTGAAAATCTTTTTCTGGTTCAACTGCACCATCTTTTCTTGGAAGATCTCTAACATGTCCAATAGATGCTACAACTTTATAATTAGTACCAAGATATTTATTTATTGTTTGAGCTTTTGCAGGTGATTCAACAATAACTAACTTCATGTAAACTCCATAATTCTTTGCCAATTACCAT
>CACNQW010000067.1 GCA_902622745.1 uncultured SAR116 cluster alpha proteobacterium | reverse complement strand
ATATGTAAATACTAGTCTATCGTCAACTATTGTCTCTCACAAAGCCTATTATGATTTAGAATTTTTAACAAATGAAACATCATCATTTGTAAATGGTGGGACTGGTAAGTCATCTTTTTTTCTAGAAAAACAATGCGAAGGCTGGGCGTTAAAAGAAACATTTGCAATTACTTTTAGCTTAAATAACAAAGGTAGTTCAAAGAATTTTTCAATTTTTAGTTCGTTTGAGGATTTTAAAGCAAAAAACTTTAGTTTTGAACATTTAGATAAAAATAATTTTGAACAAGAAATGTTTTACTCTGGTTATGTCCAAAAAAATAAAAATAAATTAGACGGTATAATTTTTGAAAAAAACAATGAAAAATTCACATTCAATAACGATATCTTATTCCCAACAGAACATTTAGAAATTCTTCTTGCAAACGCAAAAAAAAATATAAACTTTCACACTGCAAAAGTTTTTTTTGGAAGTGATAAAGACAAACTTGTTAAAATTGTATCTGCATTTATAGGAAAAAAAATTAATACTTTTGTATCTTTAGAAAATGATCTGTTAAAAAAACAAGTTTGGCCTATACAATTGTCATTTTACGATCTTAATCAGAAAAACCCAGACCCTAAAACAAAGGTCATAGCTTATGTTGATGAAAGTGGAATAGCGCATTCTTATACTGTTGATTACGGCAGCTATAAAATGAAAGGTAAATTAACCAGAATTGAAAAAGTTAGTAGATTAAAATGCTAGTTATTTGATTTTCGCTTCTTTAAATATTACGTGTTTTTTTGCCTTAGGATCGTATTTTTTAAATTCCATCTTTTCAGGATGATTTCTAGGATTTTTTTTGGTCACATAATAAAACCCGGTGTCAGCTGTACTTACAAGTTTGATTTGTATAGATGCAGGTTTAGCCATAATGTCTCCTGATATTTTATTATGTCTATTTAATTAATTTGTCAACATTAAAGATGATTATAAATGTTTGCAGTATCCTAACAATATTTTACCTTTTAAAATATCTGTTTCTTTAATATTAACTAATAAAGACATTCCAATTTTAAAAAAATTTGATTTACCTTTTAAAATCTCTTTTTTTTCATCAAATAAATAATGATCTTTAGGCAGTAACCTTTTTGGAATAAAACCCTCACTTTTATGATTATCAAATTTTACAAATATACCAAAAGTTTTTACTGAAATTACTTCACCGGAAAAAGTTTGGTCATTTTTACTAGAATAAATTAAAGCTATGTATCTATCGATAGTATTTCTTTCTGCAATTACAGCCTTTCTTTCAGTATTCGAAATATGTGCACATGTTTCGTTTAAGCTATTTTTATAAGTTTGATTTATTTCATTATTTTCTAAAATTTGAGTTAAATTTCTATGCACTATTAAATCTGAATATCTTCTTATCGGTGAAGTAAAATGAACATAATTTTTCAGTGATAAACCAAAATGTCCTTTATTTTCATTATGATATCTAGCTTGAGATTGAGCTCTTAAAATTAATTCATTAATTTTTATAAAATCTTTACTATCAGATGACTGTTCAATAATTTTATTAAATAAACTGCCTGTTACATTATTGTTTTTAAGTAATTTATCATAAGGTGAACCAATACAATTAATCAAAGATAAAATTTTTTCTGGTTTGGGTCTTTCGTGAATTCTATAAGGGTTATCGGAGCTATATTTTTGAAGTTCTTCAGCGGCACATTGATTTGCAAGTATCATGAGCTCTTCAATTATTTGATGACTTTCAAGTTGTTTGCTTTTTTCAACTTCTAAAGGAGTCCCTTTTTTATCAAATAAAATCTTTGTATCACTTATTTTTAAAGCAAGTGCTCCACGAGTTGAACTTTTATTTTTTAGTTTTTTATAAACCTGGTATAGATTTTTGACATTTAACAATATATCGTCATTTATAGATTGATTTTTTTTAAATTTTGTTTTGATTAAAGTATTAACATCACTATAAGTAAATCTTTTTGCTGACTTGATAGTTGATTTGAAGAACCTGTGAGATAATTTATTACCTTCTGAATCAAGAATGATTTCAACAGATAAAGTTAAACGAAGTTTGTTTTCTTTAAGAGAACAAAGGTCGTTTGAAAGTTTCTCGGGTAACATTGGTATAACAAAGTTTGGAAAATAAATAGAATTACCTCTTTCTTTAGCATGAGTGTCTAAATTTGAGTTTTCTTTAACATAGTGTGAAACATCCGCAATACTAACTATAATTTTCCATTTATCACTTTTATATTTTTCAACAAAGACGGCGTCGTCAAAGTCTTTTGCATCATCGCCATCAATTGTAATAATAGCTAAATTCGATAAATCAGATCGTTCATCTTTATTAGATATATCAATCTTTTCAACTTCTTGTATCACTTCCGTTGGGAATGTATCTATTATGTTTAATTCATTTATTTCAAGCATTGGAAAAAAATTATTGGAGTTAAATCCTTTATAAACTTTTTCTAACTTACATATTTTCAAATTTTTAACATTTGATTTGAATTCTTCATTAGCTTTGAGGATGTCTCCAACATTCAAATTTTCATGAGATTGATCATTTTTTATGAAATAATAATCGTTATTATCATAAAATAATTTTTTTATTTTTATGAATTTAGATGAAATTTCATTTACTTGTGCATAAAAAGATTTTGGAG
>CACNQW010000066.1 GCA_902622745.1 uncultured SAR116 cluster alpha proteobacterium | reverse complement strand
TTAAATACAAAAAATGGATGGATATTAATAGATAGTGGTTTAAGATCTGACCATTCAATTGAAATGTGGGAAAAGATACTCAATGGACCACTAAAATCAGAAAAAATTCATTCAATACTGATAACTCACTATCATCCAGACCATATCGGCATGGCAGGTTGGCTTCAAGAAAAATTAGATGTTCCAGCATTTACATCATCTAAAGAATTAGAAGTTGCAAAAAAACTATTAGTTATGCCTGATAAAGAATATTCTATTATGTTTGAGAATATTTTTCAAAGATCAGGAATTCCTAGTGAACAAAAAAAAGAAATGTTAGGAGCTACAAGATTATACAAAAACAGAGTTTTTAACTTACCAAATTTTCAAATAATATCTGAGGGTTATGAAATTGAATCAAATGAAGGCAAATGGATTGTAAGAACAGATGTTGGGCATTCACCTGAACACATTTCGTTGACAGACAAAAAGAGAAGTTTATATCTGGCTGGAGATTTCTTACTTCCAAGAATATCACCAAATATTTCTGATAATTTTTTTGATCCTTTTGATGATAGATTGGGTGGATACTTAAATTATTTGAATGACATTAAAACTATTAACTCTAAAGTTGAAGTGTTTCCGTGTCACGATTGGCCTTTTAGAGACGGAAATAATAGGGCCACAGAACTCATAAATCATCATAATCATAGATTAAATATTTTAAAAAATGAATTATCAAAAAGAAAAATCACTGTTTATGACTCTTTAAGTTTAATTTTTGATAGAAAAATAGGTAACGAACAAATGCATTTCGCCATTGGTGAAGCTAGATCACACCTCATAAATCTAGTAAAAACAGGATATGCAAAAAAAATTTCTGATTCTAATAAAGTTGAATGGTTTAGTTTAAATAATTAATTATCTTTAACTAAGCTATTTTTAATTCAGTCTTATTATCTTTTATTTTAGGTAACATATAAGCTGAAATAACAACAAAAATAGCCAAATAAGACAATATTGTTAATAAATCACTGAAAGTATATCCATAACCTAAAAACAGTGAAACTAAAGGTAAAACAGAAGCGCCAGCGCAAAGATTTATTAAAAATTTTACTGATAGTATTCTTGCTCTCCACTGATCATCAACATATCTAACAAGAATTGCATCAGTAATTGGAACTTGACCAAAAACAAAGAACATTGCCATTAACATTACAAAAAATAAAGCATAATCGATATATAAACTTGATAGATAAATTAAAAAAAACTGCCCTATTCCAACAAAACCTAAAATTATTTTTGGCGAATATCTATCAATTAAATACCCGACACCAACTTGAGAGAATGAAGCAATAGCATAAACAATTCCTGCCAATAAACCTGTTATTGCAATATCAACAGAAATTCCTGACAAATTTACTTCAAATATTCGTGGTATCAAAAAAGTTAATGAACCGAATATGAACCCACCAGCTAGTGTAGTCATGGTAAGAGAAAGTAGAACAATTTTCCATCCTTCAACAAGACCATTTGATGTTTTTTGTTTAGTTTTTTCTTCTTTAATATCAATTTCTTTAAAACCTCTTAATTGAGCAATCCCAAATATTAAACAAATTAGTGAAGGAACTAAAAAGCTTAGTTGCCAATTTGAATTTAAAATTATAAAGCCAGTTAAAACTGGAGCAGCAGCAACTCCCATATTACCCCAAACACCATTAACTCCTAACCTAACACCAACCTTATTTGAATCTCTTATCAACATCGCAATACCAACTGGATGAAAAATAGCGGCAAAAAAACCAATTACACCGATTGAAAAACCCAGCATAATTGGAGAAAAAGATAAAAAACATAAAAATGCACCTAATGATACGCCAAAAGGATAAATGATTATTATCAACGATCTTGAATATTTGTCTGCCAACCACCCGGCTAATGGGGCAGCAGCTCCAAATAGAAACAAACCTAAAGTTCCATAAATAATTATTTCATCATAACTAAGACCAAAATGACGACCCGCATCAAATGCAGCTTTAGCAAAAATCAACATCATAAAATGATCAAGGAAATGACCAATATTAATGTACATATCTGGCAACGTTAAATTTCTTGATTCCTCAATATTAAATAATTTCATAAAAACTAATTGATAAATGTTGAGAACTGATCATGTTTTAACTTTTCAACTCTCAATTTATTTTCTGGTGCATCCTCATCTTCATAGCCCATTGATACACCACATACCAGCATTTCATTTTTATCAAATTCTAATTCTTTGCTCAGTATAGTATGAAACTTTGTAAAAGCTACTTGACCACAAGTATGTAATCCTTCTCCTCTAGCACCTACCAAAATACTTTGTATAAACATTCCCAAATCAATAAAAGTGCCTTCTGCAAGCCTTCTATCCATGGTTATAAACATCCCTACAGGAGCACCAAAAAAATGGAAATTCTCCTGCATTTGTTTATTTCTCGCATCGTAATCATCTTTCGCTATACCAAGTAATTTATAGAGTTCGAAACCTACAGCTCTTCTCCTTGAAATGTATGGTTCGTACCACTCAGTTGGATAATAATCAAATTCTTGCTTAAAATTTTTTGCTTCACCATTTTCAATTGAGTTTATAATTTCATCCGTTATCTTTTTCTTTTTATAACCAGTTACAACATATACATGCCAAGGTTGAATGTTATGGCCACTTGGTGCAAAGGCAGCACCTTCTAAAATCTTTTTTATTTTACTTTGAT
>CACNQW010000065.1 GCA_902622745.1 uncultured SAR116 cluster alpha proteobacterium | reverse complement strand
ATTTATTTCAAAAATCCTTCCTTCTTTAGAAGTTTTTATGACAACTGGTATGGAATGTGCATATAAAAAAATGAGTAATTTTAAAAATAGAGGTTTAAAATGAATGATAAAGTTGATGCTGTACAAGAAAGTATTAAGTTAGCTCTTGATGCAGCTGATGCTGCAACAGATGTAACATCAGAATATAATACAGTAAGGAAGCAACATAAAATTTTGGAGGATAAAGTGAAACAAATTCATAAATACACAACAGTCGTTTTCGTATCTTCAATAGTTTCAGGAATTTTTGTTGTAATAGTGTCAGCTTTTTTATTTATGCAAGGTTCTAGTAAATTAGATACAATGACGGAAACTAGCAGAGAAGCATTGGTAGTTTTTGCAGAAAACGTAGATAGTGTAAATAAATCACTTGAAAGTCTTAACAAAGCTATAAAAAAACAAGATGAATTTTTAGCTGTTAACAAAAATGTTATTACTACTATGAACAAAATAGAAAAGAAAATTACAGAGTCAAATAAATTGACGGCAGCAGAACTTAGGACAATCTCAAATTCACTAGTAAGTGAATTAGATACATTTTCAAAAAATTCTGTTAAAAATAACAATGATTTAAAGAAAACTTTAACTAATTTTGCTTCACAAAGTTCTAAAGCTATTAAAAAATCAATGGAATCAATGAGTAAAAATCCAATCTATAATAAAATAATTGCAAATCAATCTATGCACTCTCAACAGATAAATGCATTAATTAAAAAGAATAATAGTCTTGTAAGCAAAATGAAAGACAAAGCTGCTATGATTAAGTACCCTTAGGTTATAAGTAATATAAAATTATGGAAAATAAAGAATCATCAAATTCAATTAACGAAGACCAAGATAAATTAACTAGAAAATTCTTAAAAATTAAAAATGTTAAAGTTTTTTCTAACGGTTATAATCTTAGACTTAAAGAAAATGATATAATTTTAGGTTTAGATGGTGAATATTTTAATTCATCTCATGACGATCTTAAAAAAGCCCTTGATGAAAATGAAGAAGAGAAAATTCTTACAATGTTTAGGGATGGAATATGTTTTAATATTACTACAAAATCATCATTAGGTGTTACATCTGAAGAAATAGATGAAAATCAAATTAAAGATTTTTCTAACAATGATATTAAAAGTTTTTTTGAAAAAGACAAATCATACAAACAGTTTGAGGTATATAAAAATTTTAGAAAAAATGGATATATATTAGATCTTGAATTCTCAATATTAGCAAGTATAGCACCTCCATTATGGATGTTATACAATAGACTATGGATGTATCTTTCTTTTACAATAATTTTTTTTGTTATTGTATTTTTAGTTTCTCCATGGTTGTTTTTTATATCCTGGGTTTTAAAGTCATGGTATTATGGTTTAAATCAAATTAATGTATTGAGAAATTATTATAATTATAAAGATTATAGGTTATTTTTAGTTTTAACTTGTTTGGATGAAGAGGAAGCTCAAATTATATCTAGGAAACTAGATCCTAAAATTGATTTTGATTATTCTTATCTTGAGCCACCTGTTCGTGACGAAGATAGTTTAAGCACTTTATAATTAAAAATTTAATAATTAATATATATCCTAACTAAAAGTTTAATTGTTTTGATTTTCTTCTTTTATTTCAGTTTCTAGTTCTTTTAAATTTCCGTTTAATTTTAAATATAAATTTACTTTTTTAACAAATATTTCATCATCTTTTTCTGTGGATTTAAAATAACTACCAAGAATTTGTTTACGTTTTAAAACACCAAGAAATTTTCCTTCACTCTCTATTTTTAAATGAGAAGCGTCAATTTTTTTTGTTGCTAAAGTAGCAATTTTAGTTTCAATAAATTCATTTTGAACCGCTGCTCTGATTCTCAGGCCTGTATTAGTTTTAATCTTAGTCAATCTCATTACTAAACTATTTGTTCTTCTGATTAAGTCATCACCTATTTCTTCTAATTGCATTCTAGAAGGTGGTGGCACCCTTACTGTTAGAAATTGTGAGTTTTTCTCTTTCAATTTTACTGGGAAACCTGACTCTTTTATTGTATCTATTACTGTTTCTAAGTTGTCTTTACTATAAACCATTACCTCTAATTTCAATGGATCATTTGGAACTTCTACATTAGCAATGTCTGCTAGCCTTCTTTTTCGTCCATCTATCATTACGAATATACTATTAAAGACTGCAATATTTGCATCTTCAGATTTTACTTCAGTAATAACATCAGCAAAATCTTCAATAGCTTTTGAAAAGTTTGATATCGCTTCAGTAGAGTAACTTTCTAAATTTTCAGGAGTTAAACTTTGGTCTGCCATAATATAATATTGAAATTAATATTTAATTTCTATTTCAATCCTTCTATTTTTTGATCTGCCAGTAGCATCGTTATTTGAGGCTAATGGTTTTGATTCACCATAACTTATGGCCATTAGACGATTTAAAGGTATATCACCAGATTTTGATATTGATTGAACTACACTTGACGCTCTCGCAGCAGCTAAATCCCAATTATCTCGAAATTTTCCACCAAAAATCAATGGAACATTGTCGGTATGACCTGATACATTAATTTGTCCAGTTCCTTTTTCACTAACCTTAGCAATTTTCCCCATAATTTTTTTAGCATTTTCTGTTAGTTCTGCAGACCCAGACCTAAATGCTCCAGCTGAACCTACTGTAATGATAACTCTGTCTTTTTCTCTTTTAACATTAGTCAACCCTTGTCC
>CACNQW010000064.1 GCA_902622745.1 uncultured SAR116 cluster alpha proteobacterium | reverse complement strand
ACAGTATATGCAACAGCAAGCTCTGCAAAGAAATGTGCTGCAGTTAAAAAACTTGGTGCAATTGAATGCATCAATTATAAAAAGGAAAATTTTGAAAAAAAAATAAATTTATTAACAAAAGATAAGGGTGTTAATTTAATACTAGATATGGTTGCTGGAGACTATGTCGAAAGAAATTTAAAATGCCTTTCAGAGGATGGAAAGCTTGTTATAATAGCTGTACAAGGAGGTTTAAAAGGTAGCTTAAATTTTGGATATTTAATGAGAAAAAGATATACTATTACTGGATCAACTTTAAGACCTCAAGAAGATAAAGTTAAGGCATCTTATGTAAGAAGTTTAATTAAACATGTATGGCCTTTTTTAGAAAAAAGACAAGTAGTACCAATTATTCAAAAATGTTTTGGTTTATCTAAAGTTTCTTTTGCTCATAAAGCTCTAGAAAAAGGTGATCATGTTGGTAAATTTGTACTAAAAATTTAAATTATATTAAAATTTTTTAAAGCAATTTTACAATCATCAAACACATTAGGATTTTCAACTGTTGGTGGCATAGTCCATTGTTCTTTATTAATTATACTTCTAATTGTTTTTCTAAGTATTTTACCAGATCTTGTTTTTGGAAGAGCTTGAACAATAGCTACTTTTTTAAAAGAAGCTACAGGACCGATTTCTTTTCTAATCAAATCAATAATTTCATTACAAATTTTAAAATGTTCTCTGTTACATCCAGAATTCAAACAAGCCAAACCCACTGGCACTTCTCCTTTTAATTCGTCTTTAACACCAACTACGGCACACTCAGCAACATCAGAATGATTTGAAATAACTTCTTCCATTGCACCTGTAGATAGCCTGTGACCCGCAGTGTTTATTACATCATCAGTTCTTGACATAACAAAGATATAACCATCATGGTCAATATAACCTGCATCACCTGTTTCGTAATATCCGGGAAATTTAGATAAATATGCTTCTACAAATCTATCGTCAGCAGCCCACAGAGTTGGAAGACAAGATGGTGGGAGTGGTAATTTTATGCATATTGATCCTAACTCATTTGATGATAATTTTTCTCCATTATCATCTAAAATATCAATCTCATATCCTGGTAAAGAAACTGTTGGAGAACCTTTTTTAATTGGTAACAATTCAATACCAGTTGGATTTGCAGCAATAGGCCAACCTGTCTCTGTTTGCCACCAATGATCAACGATTGGAATATTTAATTTATTTTCTAACCACAAAACAGTATCTGGATCAGCTCTTTCTCCTGCTAAAAACAAAGTCTTTAATGTTTTAAGCTTTTCTTTATCAATATACTTACCTTCATTATCTTCCTTTTTTACAGCTCTTAAAGCAGTAGGAGCAGTAAAAAATGACTTTACATTATACTCACTAATAATCCTCCAAAAAGTGCCTGCGTCTGGAGTTCCAACAGGTTTCCCTTCAAATAAAACTGTTGAACATCCATGAAATAATGGAGCATATATGATATAGGAATGTCCTACAACCCAGCCAATATCCGAAGCTGCCCAGAAAACTTCTCCAGGATCCATATTGTAAACATTTTTCATAGACCATTTCAATGAAACGAGATGGCCTCCATTATCTCTTACTACACCTTTAGGTTGTCCTGTAGTACCGGAAGTATATAAGATATATAATGGGTCATTACCATTAACTGGAACTATATCAGCAGGCTTAACATTTTTAATGGCCTCAATCCAAGAAACATCTAAACCTGCATTTAATTTTACACTTAATTGTTCTCGTTGAAAAATTATACAGTTTTTAACTTTATGGTTTGACAATTTTATTGCCTCATCCAACAGAGGTTTGTACTCTACAATTCTACCTGGCTCAATACCACAAGAAGCGGAAATAACAAGTTTTGGTAAACAATCATCAATTCTTACTGCAAGTTCTTTAGCTGCAAATCCTCCAAAAACAACTGAATGCACAGCTCCAATTCTAGCTATTGCTAAAACAGCTATAATAGCTTCAGGTATCATAGGCATATAAACTATAACTCTATCACCTTTAGATATATTATATTTATTTAAGGCACCGGCAAATTCTTCAACTTTGAACTTTAATTCATAATAGGTTAGTTTTGATTTTGAATTAGTTATTGGACTATCATAATAAATAGCAACCTGATCTCCTCTTCCTTCTAAAATATTTTTATCTACAGCATTATAACAAGTATTCATAACGCCATCTGAGAACCATTCATAAAAATTCTCATTTTTTTTTGTCAGAATTTTTTCAGGAAATTTAATCCAGGAAACATCTTCAGCATTTTTTTTCCAAAATTCTATTGGATTATCTCTCCATTTTTTATAAATTTCCGAATAATTCATTTCTAAACAATCCTAGATTTTCTATAATTATGCATTCTCTTTAAATGATCTGTTGTATTTTCAATCACCTTATGAGCTGCGTCAATTACTGAGGATCCCGGTCCAAAAATCTCAGACACTCCAGAATCATAAAGAAATTGATAATCTTTTTTAGGTATTACACCTCCACAAAAGACTAGAATATCATCTGCCTTTCTCTTTTTTAATTCTTTGATTAAATCAGGAATTAGAGTTTTATGGCCTGCTGCAAGAGATGAAACACCAATCACATGGGCATTTTTTTTTAGGGCTTCTTCTACTGCCTCAGCAGGAGATTGAAATAAATTGCCAACTTCAACTTTAATACCAAAATCAGAAAAAGCAGATGAGATGACTTTAGCTCCTCTGTCATGTCCGTCTTGTCCTAACTTAGCCATGTATATAGTTATAATTTCATTATCTATTTGTTTGAATTTATCTAAAGAAATTTTTATTTTTTTTATTTGATTTTGGTCATCAAAAGTATTTGC
>CACNQW010000063.1 GCA_902622745.1 uncultured SAR116 cluster alpha proteobacterium | reverse complement strand
AGATTATGGACGTTGACACTTGAAATTTCTGTAATGATGGCTCAATTTCCTTCAAAAGAAATTGCTCAGAAATCTTTTGATTATAGAACACTTGGCCTTGGTTATGCAAATATTGGAGGCCTCCTCATGTCATGGGGTGTACCTTATGACAGTGATGAAGGTAGAGCAATATGTTCATCAATTTCAGCAATAATGACAGGAATTTCATATGCCACATCAGCTGAAATAGCAAAAGAATTAGGTCCTTTTTCAAAATATAAATTGAACTCGAAAGATATGTTAAGAGTGATTAGAAACCATAAAAGAGCAGCTGACGGTTTTAAAGATGGATACGATAGCTTAACTATTAATCCAGTGCCTCTTATCAAAGAAGATTGTCCTTCTGAAGATCTGCCTAATGCAGCTTCAAAAGCGTGGGAAAAAGCTCTCAAAGATGGAGAAAAATTTGGATACAGAAATGCTCAAACTACTGTTATAGCTCCAACCGGTACAATTGGACTTGTGATGGATTGTGATACAACAGGTATTGAGCCAGATTTCGCAATGGTTAAATTCAAAAAATTGGCTGGAGGAGGTTACTTTAAAATTATTAATCAAGTTGTACCAGAAGCACTTCAAAATCTAGGATATGACAACAAACAAATTTCAGATATTAAAAATTATGTTTTGGGCACTGGCAGTCTAAAAAAATGTCAATCAATTAGTCATTCAGCCCTTAAAGAAAAAGGCTTTAAAGACGAACAAATTAATTTAATTGAGAACTCATTAGAAAGTGCTTTTGATATTAAGTTTGTTTTTAATCAATTTACTTTAGGTAAAGAATTCTGCATAAATGTTTTAAAAATTTCAGAAGATCAACTTAACGATTTTTCATTTGATATGCTTAACTTTTTATCCTTTACAAAAGAAGAAATCGATGCTGCTAATATTCATGTTTGCGGATCTATGACACTAGAAGGAGCGCCTCATCTAAATGAAGAGCACCTTAACGTTTTTGACTGTGCAAATGTATGTGGAAGAATTGGCAAAAGATTTTTATCAGTTGGTAGCCATATAAAGATGATGGCAGCAGCACAACCTTTTATTTCAGGTGCTATTTCTAAAACAATTAACATGCCAAATAACTCATCAATAGAAGATTGCAGTGATGCTTACATGTTATCTTGGAAGTTATGCCTTAAAGCTAATGCTCTTTACAGAGATGGTTCAAAATTAAGTCAGCCTCTTAACTCAAGTTTGATTGAAGATGACGATATTAATGATGAAGAAGTAATTACTGAAAAGACAACAAAAGTTGTTGAAAAAATAGTTGAAAGAGTATTAAGAGCAGAAAGAGAAAAATTGCCACATAGAAGGAAAGGATATACTCAAAAAGCCATAGTAGGAGGTCATAAGGTCTATCTCAGAACTGGTGAATATGAAGATGGTAAGTTAGGTGAAATTTTCATTGATATGCACAAAGAAGGTGCTGCTTTTAGATCTTTAATGAATAACTTCGCAATTGCCGTTTCAATTGGATTGCAATATGGAGTTCCTTTAGAAGAATTTGTTGAGGCGTTTACATTTACTAGATTTGAACCGCAAGGTATAGTTACCGGAAACGATACTATCAAAATGTCTACATCTATTTTGGATTATATTTTTAGAGAACTAGCAATTTCTTATCTTGATAGAAATGACCTTGGGCATGTTGATGTTAATAACATTGATACAAGTCCAACAGGTGTTGGTGTAAGAGGAGATGAAACAACTCATAAAGTTGCGTCAAGAGGATTTGTGAGAAGAGAACTTAAAGTTGTATCGGGAGGGGGGGCTGATAATGTATCAGTTTTTCAAACGAAAGACTATCTAGATACATACGAAAACAAGATAACAGATATGAATGAAGATGAAACTAGCGAAGTACTAGTGAAGCAAAACTTAGCTATATCTAAGGAAATTGAAGCTAAAATCAAAGGTTTTGAAGGTGAGGCTTGTGGAGAATGTGGTAATTTTACATTAGTCAGGAATGGGACATGTATGAAATGCAATACATGTGGTGCTACTTCTGGATGCTCTTAATTAGAGAAAGTATATAATTTATGAATATTGAAGAAAATTTAAAAAACCATCAGATAGAATTAGAAGATGCATCTACACCAGCTGGGAACTATGTACCTTATATAATTACTAACAAACTTGTTTTTATATCTGGTCAATTACCATTTAAACAAGGAAAGATACCTATAACAGGTATTGTTGGTGAAACAGTTAGTTCAGAAGATGCGATTGAAATGGCAAAATTATGCGCTTTAGCACTAATCAGCCAATTAAAATCAGCTTGTAATGGAGACCTTAATAAAGTTTTAAGAGTAGTAAAATTAGGTGGATTTGTCGCCTCAGCCTCATCTTTCACATCTCAACCTACAATAATTAATGGTGCCTCAGATATTATGGTTAAAGTATTTGGAGAACAAGGAAAGCATTCTCGATTTGCAGTAGGCGTCTCCAGTCTTCCACTTAATGCCCCGGTTGAAATTGAAGGAATTTTTGAGCTTAAATAAAATAAAATGAATTTGGATATAATTTCAAATATATCTAAGATTAGTTCAGAAGCTTGGAATAACTTGAATATCAATGATCATCCATTTACAAGTTATGATTTCTTATATGCTTTAGAAGAATCTAAGTCTGTTTGTGCAGAGACAGGTTGGCTTCCTCAACATATAATTGTAAAAGATATTGATAACAAAATTATAGGAATTTTACCTAATTACCTTAAGAGCCATTCTTATGGAGAATATGTATTTGATCATAGCTGGGCGAATGCTTATCAAAAAGCAGGAGGTTCATACTACCCTAAATTAATTTCAGCTATACCTTTTACACCTGTAAAAGGACCACGTTTTTTATATAAAGAAAGTAAAAAAGAAATCATAATTAAAAGTATTAGCCAATTTATGATGGATCTTGCGAATAAAAATAATTTAAGTTCTGCTCATATAAATTTTTTAGATGAAAACACTGATTACATTTTAGAAAAAAAAGGTTGGTTAAAAAGAGTTGG
>CACNQW010000062.1 GCA_902622745.1 uncultured SAR116 cluster alpha proteobacterium | reverse complement strand
CGACTTTAAAGTTATATATGATGTTGGTTTTAAAGATGATGGGAAAATTAATGCTATTGACATTAAACTTTTAAGCAATGGTGGTAATGTATTAGATCTTTCTGGTCCTGTTATGACAAGAGCTTTAACTCATTTGGATAATTGTTATTCTTTTAAAGATTTTAGAGCTGCAGGATATATTTGTAAAACAAATACTGTTTCAAATACAGCATTTCGAGGCTTTGGAGGACCTCAAGGCATGTTAGCTATAGAGTCTATTATGGGTAATATAGCTAATTATTTAAATTTAACTTTAGATGAAATTAGAAACAAAAATTTTTATTCAAAATCAAATGGTTTTAAAACACCTTATGGGCAAAAAGTCACTCATTCAAATTTAGAAAAAGTTTTAAAAGAAGTAAAACAATTAAGTAAGTACAAAGAAAAAAAATCAGAAATAAAAAAATTTAATGATCATCAAATTTTAAATAATTTACCATTTAGAAAAGGTGTTGCAATAGTACCAGCTAAATTTGGTATTTCATTTAATAAACCATCATTAAATCAAGCGGGAGCACTTATTAATGTATATTCAGATGGTTCTATTAGACTTAATCATGGTGGTACAGAAATGGGGCAAGGATTATTTATAAAAGTTGCTCAAGTTGTAGCTGAGTGTTTTGGAGTATCTATTGAAAAAATCCACATCACACCAACTAATACTGCTGAAGTGCCCAATACATCTGCTACGGCTGCATCTTCAGGTTCTGACTTAAATGGAATGGCTGCTTGGAAAGCTTCAGAAACTATAAAAAAAAGAATGATACAGTGTGCTAAAAATTATTTTAAGAATACATCTGCAGAAGTAATATTTAGGGATAATCACATTTTTGTAGGAAATAAAAATATTTCTTTTAACAATTTAGCAAAAAAATGTTGGGAGGAAAGAATTTCACTTTCATCTACAGGCTTTTATAAAACTCCTAAAATTCATTGGGATCAAAATAAATTAAAAGGGAGACCTTACTTTTATTATACATGGGGAGCATCTGTTTCTGAATCTATTTTAGATATTGATACTGGTGAAACTAGAATTTTAAATGCTTATATCGTTGAAGATTGTGGTAAATCTCTAAATGAAGCTATTGATATTGGACAAGTTGAAGGAGGATTTGTTCAGGGGCTTGGCTGGCTTTCGTGTGAAGAGTTATTTTTTAACCAATCAGGAAAGTTGTTAACTGTTGGTCCATCAACATACAAAATTCCAGGTAGTAGAGATATACCAAGAGAATTTAAAGTAAAACTCTTAGACAAAACTTTTAATGAAGAGAAAACAATTTTTAGATCGAAAGCAGTCGGTGAACCACCGCTACTTCTAGCAATTTCTCACTTTTTAGCAATAAAAAATGCTCTTTCTTTTATTAATAATCAGGCTGTTAATTTTGATCTAAGTACTCCTTTAACACCTTCAAACATATTAAACTTTATAAAAGTAAACATGTTAAATAAAAACTGATATTCAATATCATAAAATACTATATATTGTATATTGTTATATTAATATAACAATATAAAGGAGGTAAAATGGTAGATCTTAAAAATGCTACAGTAGAAGATTTAAAAAATCCTGATTATGTGCCACCATTAGGTACTGGAATTACATTAGGTCTTCAGCACGTATTGGCTATGTTTGTAAGTAACTTTACACCAGCCATTATTATAGGAGGTGCTGCAGGTTTCGCTTTTGGAAGCGCTGATGCAGTATTCCTAATTCAAATGTCAATGCTATTTGCAGGTATTGCAACTTTGTTCCAAACAATTGGGATGGGACCTATTGGTGCTAGATTACCTGTAATGCAAGGTACTAGTTTTGCATTCATACCAGTAATGATCCCTGCTGTTAAATCAGCTGGTTTAGGAGCATTATTTGGAGGAATTGTTATTGGAGGTCTTTTTCATGCCTTCTTAGGAACTATAATTGGAAAAATTCGTCATTGGTTTCCTCCTCTTGTGAGTGGACTAATTATACTTGCAATTGGTATTTATTTAATACCTGTTGGAATTAAATATGCTGCGGGAGGTGCTGCAGAATTTCAAATGAAAAACCCTGCTTGGGGTGGAATGTCTCATTGGGGATTAGCTTTGATAGTTATAATTTCATCATTTATTCTAAAATTTTGGACACGTGGAATTATGTCTAGTGCTGCTGTCTTAATTGGGATGATAATAGCTTATCTCGTCGCTGCAGCTATGGGTAATGTTAATTTTTCAGGTGTTGAAAAAGCTGCTTGGTTTGCAATACCAGAGCCTATGAAATATGGCTTTGACATTAATATGGGAGTTATTGTTGCAATTTGTTTAATGTCAATTGTTAGTGCGATAGAAACTGTTGGTGATATATCTGGAATTGCAAGAGGTGGAGCAGGTAGAGAGGCTACTGATGAAGAAATCAAAGGTGGTACTTATGCAGACGGTTTTGGTACTGCTATAGCTGGAATATTTGGAGGGTTACCAAATACAAGTTTTAGTCAAAATGTTGGTTTAATCTCTATGACTGGTGTAATGAGTCGAAGAGTGGTTACTATAGGTGCGGTATTTCTTATTTTATGTGGATTAATACCAAAAGTTGGTGCTTTAGTATCATCAATGCCAATTGCTGTACTTGGTGGTGGTGTAATTGTAATGTTTGGAATGGTAGCTGCTGCTGGAATTAATATGTTAAGTGCTGTTAAATGGGATAGAAGAAATATGATGATTTTTGCTATTTCATTGTCAATTGGTTTTGGACTTCAAAAAGTTCCAATGGCAGTTCAACATTTAGATGGTACTATAAAGTTATTAATGACTTCAGGCCTATTACCAGCAGCTGTAATAGCTGTTGTTCTTAACTTAGTGATACCAGAAGAAAAATAGTAAACTAAAAAAATGCATCACCTTTATGGGTGATGCATTTAAAAATAAATAGACTAATCTCTCTTATTAATTAACATTTTAAATATGAATACTCCAAGTTTGTTAATTAAAAATATTTCTTATCTTGCTACTATGGATAAAGACCAAAATGAGTACAGCAATGTATCTGTTTTCTGTAAATATGGAAAAATTGAAAAAATTGGAAGCAACTTAAAATTAGAAGATAAGGTAGATAATATTATTGATGGAACTGATAAGGTCGTAATTCCTGGTTTAGTAAATACACATCACCATCTTTTTCAGAATTTAACACGCGTTTATAAACCAGCTCAAAATAGTTCTCTTTTTGGATGGTTAACTAGCTTATATCCAGTATGGCAAAATATTATTCCTTCAGATATTTATATATCATCATTAATAGGA
>CACNQW010000061.1 GCA_902622745.1 uncultured SAR116 cluster alpha proteobacterium | reverse complement strand
TAGTAAAATATTATTTAGACCAAATTAAAGAAAAAATTACAAGACAAGAAATCAATCAATTAAATTTAAATGGATTATGGAAATATAGTTTTTTACTGCCTGTAAAAAAAGAAAATAGGGTATCGCTTAATGAAGTTTTAACCCCTTTGGTAACCCTTGATAATGTTAAAAATAACATTGGTTTCAAGGGTGATATTATAGTTAAAGATGAAAGTTATTTACCAACAGCTTCCTTTAAGGCGAGAGGTTTATGTTTAGCAGTTTCTATGGCGAAACAACTTGGTATAAAACATATGGCTATACCAACTAATGGGAATGCTGGGGCAGCATTAGCTGCTTATTGTGCAAGGGCAAATATTAAATGTACTGTATTTTGTCCAGAGGATACTCCTGAAATAAATATTAGAGAAATCAATGCTCTTGGTGCTGACACTTATCTTGTAAACGGTTTTATAAATGAGTGTGGAAAAATAGTTTTTGAAGGAAAGGAAGAAACAGGGTGGTTTGATGTATCAACTTTAAAAGAGCCTTACAGAATAGAAGGAAAAAAAACAATGGGGCTTGAGCTGGCAGAACAATTTAACTGGGAGTTACCTGATGTAATTTTTTATCCAACTGGTGGAGGAACTGGCTTAATAGGTATGTGGAAAGCATTTAATGAATTAGAACAACTTGGATGGATCTCAAAAAAACCAAGAATGGTTGCTGTTCAATCAGATGGATGTGCACCAATTTTTAAGGCATGGAAAGAAAATAAAGAATTTGCGGATCTTTGGGAAAATCCAAAAACAGTTGCTTCCGGAATAAGAGTTCCAATAGCAGTAGGAGATTTTTTAATTATTAGAGCTTTAAATGAAAGTAATGGATTTTCAATCACAGTGTCTGATGAAGAAATTTTAAATGATCGAGATTTTATATCTAAACAAGATGGACTTTTAATGTGTCCTGAAGGAGCTGCTACGTTCTCGGCTTTTAAAAAAGCAATTAAACAAGGACTAGTCTCTAATAATGAAAAAGTTGTTTTGTTTAATTGTGCTTCTGGTCTTAAATATCCATTATCAGATGTAAATTCTTTCATCGACAAAAATATAAAAGTTGATTATTCAAAATTTTAAAATTTAGTTTTTTTGTAATGAAGCTTCGCCTTGCTTTTGATTTTCAAGTGTGAATTCTTGTCCATTTGTAAAATCCGAAACATTTTGAATCCAAGACATATCAAATCCCGCTAAACATCCAACATTAACTCCAAAAGCATTAGGATTTGTTCTTCTTTTATTATGAGTATTTATACCACAAATTTTACAAAAAAAATGTTTAGCAATTTTTGTGTTCCATTGATAAATATTCAAATAATCTTCTCCACTTTCTAAATGAAATTCATCTTTATTCACAGTTGTCATAACATAACCTTTTCTACGACAATGAGAACAGTTACATCTTCTAAGTTCTTTTAATTCACAATTAATAGAAAACCTTACTTTTCCGCAATGACATTGGCCTTTAATTTGATTTTTAGTCATAAAGATTTCCTCAACTAATATGAATAACCAAACTCATTATTTAAGGTATTAGCAAGTTCTGATACTTTATCATTATTGATAGATTTCAACGGTGGTCTAACATTAAACCACTCACTAATTTTTGTTTTTTTAGCTAAGAGACCTTTTTGTGCAGGTATAGGAGCATAATCTTGAAACAAGAGCCTTACTTTTGTAACCTTTTTATGTAAATCTTCAGCTTTTTCCCATTCATTATCATGACAAAAATTTATAACTTTTGATATATCACCCCCGTTTAAATTTGCAGTAGCTGATATACATCCTGGAGCTCCAAGCTTTATTGCTTCAATTACTGGTAACTCTGCACCTGGATAAACAACAAGGTCATCTATCCCTAATAGAGATTTTGTATTTTCCCAATTGCCTGAACTATCTTTAATTCCAACAACAATATCAGGATAAGATTTTTTAAGTTTTGATACTAAATCAATTGAAAGTCCAACCCCAGAAACTTGAGGTATATGGTATAAATAAATCTTAAGTTTGCTGTGATTAATTTGTTCAATTAATTTTTCAAAATAATCAAATAGACCTTCATCACTCATACCTTTGAAATAAAAAGGTGGTAATGTCATAATACCATGGCAACCTAGATCTAGTGCATGTTTACTAATCAACACAGTATCTGGAAAATTACATAAACCTGTACCAGGAATTAGTTGGTCAGCTTTAATGCCACTATTTAATAATCCTTCTAGTGCATTCATCCTTTCTTTATTACTCAAAGATAAAGCCTCACCAGTTGTACCAAATGGAGCTAATCCAGAGCATCCGTTTTCAAGTAAATCATGAGCAAGGTCATTATACATGTTTTGATTGAATTTTAAGTCATTATCAAATGGTGATAGAATGGGTGCAATTAATCCTTTTATCAAAGATACCTCCTAGATGTTAATTTCTTTGTTTTACCATTAATTTAAATTTTGGATACAAAAATTTTTGTGCAAATCCTAAAATGACAACAACAACTGACAATCTAAATAAATGGTGTGTAATTACAAATGCTGGCTCAATATTTAAGAGAAAAGCTAGTAAACCCATTTCATTTACACCACCAGGTGCAAAAGCAAGAAAAATTGCAGCTGGAGTTATTTCTGAAATAAATTTAACAATTAAAATGAAAGGTAACATTGATATAATTAATGTTATTACAACTGAAATTGAATGACCTATATACTTTCCAGCAATTCTCCAACTCAGTCCATTAAAGTTACTTCCAAAGAAACTTCCAGTTACAAGTTGTGCAAAAATTACAACTGTTATTGACATTTCAATCTTGTAAAGTTCGAATATACTGATAATTGCGCTTAATAATAAAGGTCCAAACAATCGAGGCCCCGGTAATCTAATTAACCTACCTATAAAAACACCTAAATACACAATTATGAATAAAATAATTATATTAAAAAGGTCTAAATCCATTACAGGCCAAATAGCTTCTCTTTCAAATGAACCTGGAAATATTATCAAAATTAGTGATGGAATAGTAAATACTGTTAAGAAAATTCTAATCATGTGTATTATTCCAACTTGTTTGGAGTCTGCACCACATTCTTCAGCACCTAAGACCATTTCCAGAAGTCCACCTGGCGAGGCAATAAAAAAAGATTCTGGTTTTTTAATTTTTCTAATTTTATGAAGAACTAAAAAAGTTAAATAAAATGCAAAAGGGATATAAAGAGCTAATAATAATAATGTTAAAAACCATGTTTCTACATTGTCTAAAATTGATGAGTCAAAAGATCCTCCTAACCAAACCCCAAGTATACCTATAAATGGG
>CACNQW010000060.1 GCA_902622745.1 uncultured SAR116 cluster alpha proteobacterium | reverse complement strand
AATTGCAATTTCAAAACCTTTTTTTACTAATTTTGGAACATAATTATTTACAGCATGAAATGGTATTCCACACATTGGAATACTCTCATTCAAAATCTTTCCTCTTTTTGTGAGGGTAATATTTAATTCTTTTGCTGTAACAATTGCATCGTCAAAAAATAACTCATAAAAATCTCCCATTCTAAAAAAAAGCAAAGAACTCTCATTATTTTTTTTTAAACTTGCATATTGTTGCATTGCAGGTGTTAACTTACTTACATCCTCAACGTCTCTTAATCTCACAACTAACCCTATTCAAAACGTACTAAAACCAATTTATTTGTATGATTTTTAACTAAATCATATTAATATTTTATTTTATTTTTTAAATTAATTAAAGGAGATCTTTTATGTCAGGCGAAAATTTAAATCAAAGGAAGGATGCCTTAGATTATCATAAAAATGGCAAGCCTGGTAAATTAGAGATTATTCCTTCAACACAATTAAATAGCGCTCAAGATCTATCATTAGCATATTCTCCAGGTGTTGCTATACCTTGTTTAGAAATAGAAAAGAATCCTGAAACAGCATATGATTATACCACAAAAGGGAATTTAGTTGCTGTAATATCTAACGGCACTGCAGTTTTAGGACTTGGTAATATAGGAGCCTTGGCTTCCAAACCAGTAATGGAAGGTAAATCTGTTTTATTCAAAAAATTCGCTGATGTGGACTCAATTGATCTAGAGGTAAATACTGATGATATAGATAAATTTGTAGAAACTGTGGCAAATCTAGAACCTAGTTTTGGAGGAATAAATCTAGAAGATATAAAGGCCCCAGACTGTTTTATCATAGAAGAAAAACTTAAAGAAAAATTAAACATTCCAGTTTTCCATGATGATCAACATGGAACTGCAATAATAACTGCTGCAGGGATAATTAATGCTTTAGATCTAACCCAAAGAAAAATAAAAGATACCAAATTTGTTGTAAATGGAGCTGGTGCAGCTTCAATAGCATGCGTTGAATTGATTAAAGCAATGGGTGCAAAAAATGAAAATGTAATTTTGGTTGATAGACAAGGTGTAATATATCAAGGACGTGATTCAAATATGAACCAATGGAAATCTGGACACGCCGTTAAAACAAAATCTCGTTCCCTCGCAGATGCATTAGTAGATGCAGATGCATTTTTAGGTTTATCAGTAGAGGGAGCCGTTAACAAAAAAATGGTTAAATCAATGGCTAAAAATCCAATAATATTTGCAATGGCAAATCCAACTCCAGAAATTATGCCTGAAGAAATTAAAGAAATAAGAGATGATGCTATAATTGCAACAGGAAGATCTGACTATCCTAATCAAGTAAATAATGTTCTTGGTTTTCCTTATATATTTAGAGGTGCTTTGGACGTAAGGGCAGTGAAAATAAATGAAGAAATGAAAATTGCCGCAGCAGATGCAATTGCCAAATTAGCTAGAGAGGATGTTCCAGATGAGGTGAACAAAGCTTATAGTGGTCAAAATCTTCATTATGGAAAAGATTATATAATTCCCGCGCCTTTTGACCCAAGGCTAATATCAAGAGTTTCTTTTGCAGTTGCAAAAGCTGCATTAGATAGTGGTGTCGCTCAAAAAAAAATAGAGTCTTTTGATAAATACAAAAGTGAATTAACAGAAAGAATTAATCCTATAGCATCAATTTTAGAGCCAATTAAAAGAACTATTACTAATAAAAAGAAGAAAGTTGTATTTGCGGAGGGAGAATCTGAAAATGTAATTCGTGCAGCCCTTACATTTTACAATTCAGGTTTTGGGCTTCCAATATTAATTGGCAGAGAAACAATCATTAAAGAGAATATGAAAAAATTAAATTTAGATGGTGTCGAAAATCTGAAAATCTTCAATGCTAGAATAAGCGATAAGAACGAACAATACATCGATACCTTATATTCACTTCTTCATAGAAAAGGTCATCTTAGAAGGGATTGTCAAAAGTTAGTTAATCAAGACAGAAATGTTTTTGCTGCATCAATGGTTGCTTCAAAAGATGCAGACGCCATGGTAACAGGTTTCACCAGACCTTTTAACAGATGTTTTGATGATATTACAAAAGTAATAGAATCTTTAGAAAAAAGTGAGTATTTGTCAATGTCAATTGTTGTCTCTAAACAAAAAACAATTTTTATTGGTGATGTAAATATCCATCAAAAACCATCTAGTATTGAATTAGCTAACATTGCGATTGGCGTCGCGCAAAATGCAGAAAAGTTAGGATTCACTCCTAAGGTCGCTATTTTATCATACTCTAATTTTGGGAACCCTTCTGGATCAAACACTAAAACTATTAATGAATGTCTTAAGATTTTAGAAAATAGGAAAGTTTCGTTTGAGTTTGATGGTGAAATGACAGCTGAAGTTGCGCTTGATTACAATTTGATCAAAGAAAATTACCCCTTTTGTAAATTGTCTGGCCCAGCAAATGTATTAATTATGCCTGATCTCTACTCGGCAAATATTTCATTTAAGCTTTTACAAAAAATGGAAAATTTGTCTGTAATTGGACCAATAATGATTGGAGGTAATAATCCTTTTCAAATTATACAAATGGGCGCTTCTGTTTCAGATATCGTTAATTCAGCGTGTATTTCCACATATAACTCGCTTTAAGTTGTTTCCAAATTTGATATCTCTCCTGCTGGCCTTGCTCCATATTGCTGTATTATGTGTGAAGCACCAATAGTGGCAAGTTTCCCACAATTTTTTAATGTTAATTTGTTTGAAAATCCAAACAAAAAGCCTGCAGCAAATAAATCACCTGCCCCTGTAGTGTCGACAACTTTTATCCCATCGTTAGGAGGAATAAACACTTTATCATTTGCTTTGAATATATTTGCTCCTTTTGGACCACTAGTAATCACAGCGATTCCTACTATTGAACTTACTTTACTTTGTTTTTGCCCATTTAAAAGTGCATTTATTTCTTGATCATTTCCAAATAGAATATCTACATAATTTTTAATTAATGAAAAAAAATCTTTTCTATGTCTTTCAACACAAAAGCTATCTGATAAAGAAAGACAAATAAGTGATCCATTATTTCGAGCGATGTTACACAAATCTATCATTGCTCGTTTGGTTTCAGTTTTGTCAAATAAATAACCTTCAAGATATAAAATAGCATCATTTTTAAATATGGATTTATCAAAATTCTTTAATGATAATGAAACACTAGCATCTAAAAATGTACACATCGTTCTTTCACCATCTGGTGAAATTAGAATTAAACTTTTTGATGTTTTTGCATTTAATAAACTATGTTTACAAGACAAAAACTTTATTCCGATGTCATTAAGATCTTTTTTAAAACTTAACCCAAACTCGTCTTTACCTACGGAACCAACAAAAATTGAATGTCCGCCAAAAGATGAAT
>CACNQW010000059.1 GCA_902622745.1 uncultured SAR116 cluster alpha proteobacterium | reverse complement strand
CTTGGAAAGGGCATCTGATATTTATCAAAGCTTTATCAAAAGTTAAAATAGATTATCAATGTTTTCTAATAGGTGCACTAGATGGGGATGAAAAATTCAAAAGAGATATTTATAAAAAAATATCCGAGCTTAATCTTGGAAACAAAGTAAAATTAACAAAATCCACAAATGATATTCAATCAGCTTTTGTGTTAAGTGATATTGTGGTAATGCCATCTATTGATCCAGAACCATTTGGTAGAATAATAATTGAGGCTCAAGCTTTAAAAAAAATTGCAATAGGCTTCGATCATGGAGGTATATCTGAGAGTATTATTGATAATGAAACAGGCCTTTTAGCAACCCCCCTAGACGTAAATGATTTAGGAAAAAAAATTGAAACTGCATTACAATTCAATAAAACTCAACGTAAAATTATAAATAATAATGCAATTAAAATTTTAAAAGAAAAATTTAGTTTAGATAAAATGTGTACTGATACTTTAAATTTGTATAAAAATTGCATAGATAAGTATTATTAACTATGACAAATAATATTAATATTAAATTACCAAGTGGGGATATTAAATCATACCATAATAAAATTACCCCTTCTGATATTGCTGCAGAGTTATCAATATCTTTAAAAAAAAAGGCTATTATATCTAAAGTTAATAACAAATTTTGGGATTTAGATAGATCAATTAATTTTGATTGTGATTTGGAAATAATTACAAAAGGCAATAAAGAATTACTTGAAGTATTAAGACATGATGCTGCTCATGTAATGGCTGAAGCAGTTTTAGAATTATATCCAGATACTCAAATCACTATTGGTCCAGCTATTGATAATGGTTTTTTTTACGATTTTTACAAAGAAGATAATTTCACTCCAAAAGATTTAGAATTAATTGAAAAAAGAATGCATGAAATTGTCGATCGAAATGAGGAAATTATCCGAGAAGTTTGGACACGAGAAGAGGCAATAGATTTTTTTAAAAAAAATAATGAAAAATTTAAATTAGAATTAATTAACGATATACCAGATGATCAAGAAATATCATTTTATAGACAAGGAAATTTTGTTGATTTATGTAGAGGACCTCACTTTAAATCTACAAAAAAGTTGGGACATGCATTTAAATTAACTAAATTAGCTGGCGCATATTGGAGAGGTGATAGTAATAAAGAGACACTCCAAAGAATCTATGGAACTGCGTTTTTTACTCAAAATGATTTAGATAATTATTTGTTAATGCTAGAAGAGGCTGAAAAAAGAGATCACCGTAAACTAGGAAAAAAACTTCAATTATTTCATATGCAGGAGGAGGCTACAGGATCAGTTTTTTGGCATCCAAAAGGATGGTCAATTTATTTGGAAATTGAATCTTATATGAGAAGAAAACTCTCTACTCATAATTATAATGAGGTTAAAACACCACAAGTAATTGATAGAACATTGTGGGAAAAATCTGGTCATTGGGATAAATTTAAAGAGAATATGTTTATGGTTGAGGGTGAGGGCAACAAAGTTTTAGCTTTAAAACCTATGAATTGTCCTGGACATGTTCAAATTTTCAAACAAGGTGTTAAGTCATATAAAGACTTACCAATTAGAATGTCAGAATTTGGATCTTGTCATAGAAACGAGCCCTCGGGAGCATTACATGGAATTATGAGAGTAAGACAATTTACCCAAGATGATGCTCATATTTTTTGTGCTGTTGATCAAATAACTGCAGAATCACTTTCTTTTTGTGATTTATTACGAGATATTTACAAAGACTTTGGTTTTGATCATTTGAAAGTAAAATTTTCTGACAGGCCTGAGGTCAGAGCTGGAAGTGACCAAGTTTGGGATAAGGCTGAAAAGGCTCTTATCGATGCAGTTAAAGAAGCAAAATTAGAGTATGATTTGAACCCTGGTGAAGGTGCATTTTATGGTCCAAAATTAGAGTTTGTTCTTATTGATGCAATTGGGAGAGAATGGCAATGTGGAACATTACAAATGGATTTTGTTTTACCTAAAAGACTTGGTGCTACATATATTGATCAAACAGGAGAGAAAAAAAATCCAGTAATGTTACATAGAGCTATTTTGGGTTCTATGGAAAGATGGTTAGGTATATTAATAGAACAGTACTCTGGAAGATTTCCAATTTGGCTTACACCTATTCAAGTTTTTGTATGTACAATTACTGAAAAGGCTAATGAATATGCTTTAAGCTTAATAAATAATTTAGAAAACCATAATATAAGATGCGATATTGATCTAAGAAATGAAAAAATTGGGTATAAAATTAGAGAACATTTTGAAAATGGATGTCCAATCATTTTAATTGTTGGTGAAAAAGAAAAAGAAGGTAATACAGTTGCAATTCGAAGGCTGGGGTCTCAAAAACAAGAATTTATCTTATTTAGTGATTTTCTTAAACAAATTAAAATTGAGGCTAAACCACCAGATTTAGTTTGAAAATTTTTTTAAAAAGTATATTTTATAACGAAATAATAGGAGAAATTAGTATAAACGACTCAAAATCTAGCTTTTCAGCTAAAAATGGACCAAGGATTAATAATTTAATTTCAGCTCAACAGGTCCGATGCATAGACTCCCAAGGTAAACAATTAGGTATAATATCAATTAATGAAGCATTACAAGCTGCAAGTTCAATTGGTCTTGATTTGGTAGAAATTCAACCAAATGTTTCGCCACCAGTATGTAAAATATTAGATTATGGTAAATATAAATATGAAGCACAAAAAAGAAAAAATGAAGCTAGAAAAAAACAAAAAACCATAGATGTCAAAGAAATAAAGTTACGTCCTAATATTGACTCTCATGATTTCAATGTAAAAATCAAATCAGTAAAAAAATTTCTTGAAAATGGTGATAAAGTAAAGATTACTCTTAGGTTTAGAGGTCGTGAAATGGTTCATCAAGATCTTGGTAGTAGTGTTCTTGATAGAGTAAAAGATGAAACTGATTCATTTAGTAAGATTGAAGCTTTACCAAAGTTAGAAGGTAGACAAATGGTAATGGTCTTAGCTCCTAAGTAAAAATTTGTATATTTATTGTTGATTAGTTTACAACCATTGTATATAAGCAAATTGGAGAATTATTTATGTCTAAATTAAAAACTAAAAGTGGTGCAAAAAAACGTTTTAAAGTTACATCATCTGGTAAAATTAAGTCAGGTGCAGCATTTTTAAGTCATAATCTAAGAAGAAGGTCTCAAAAAATGAAGAGACAAGCCAGAGGTACAATGATACTTAGTGATGCAGACACAAAAATAGTTAAACAATTCTTACCATATTCTTAATGGAGTTATTCAATGTCAAGAGTTAAAAGAGGCGTAACCAAGCACGCTAGACATCAAAAGGTTTTAAAAGCCGCCAAAGGTTATTATGGCGCCAGAAGAAAACTTTTTGGTGTTGCTCTTCAAGCTGTAGAAAAAGCTAGTGCCTATGCATATAGAGATAGAAGAGTTAATAAAAGAAACTTTAGATCTTTATGGGTTCAAAGAATAAATGCGGGTGTTAGGCAATTTGATATGAAGTATTCTACATTTATTAATGGTTTAAAGAAAAAAGGTATTGAACTTGATAGAAAAATA
>CACNQW010000058.1 GCA_902622745.1 uncultured SAR116 cluster alpha proteobacterium | reverse complement strand
AGTAAAATAGAAAAGCTTAAATTTTTTTTTTTTAAATTTGAATTAATATACTTGTTAATCGTTAATAACATCAAATCAAATTTTTTTGTTTTACGCAAATAATAAATTTCATTATAAAAGTTAAAATGTTTGAATTTAAATTCTAAAATAAAGTTTAAGGTTTTATAAATACTTACCTTTTCAGATATCATTTTTTTAACTAGCAAAAAATTGTCACTTTTCATAAGCGTTTATAATATCTGAAACAATTTCATGACGTACAACATCTTTTTGATTTAGATTAACAAATTTTATATTTTTTAAATTTATGAGTTTTTTTTTGGCTGTATTTAATCCTGAATCGTTTAAATACTTTATATCAATCTGTGTTAAATCTCCATTAATAATCATTTTTGATCCATGACCTAAGCGAGTTAATATCATTTTCATCTGAATTGATGATGTGTTTTGAGCTTCATCAATAATTATAAATGAATTTTTAAAAGTTCTGCCTCTCATAAAAGCAACAGGAGCAATTTCAATAATTCCTTCATGTATTTTTTTTTCAACTAATTCAAAAGGCATCATTTCATACAAAGCGTCATAAATTGGTCTAAGGTATGGATCAACCTTGTCTTTCATATCACCGGGGAGAAAACCTAGATTCTCTCCAGCCTCTACTGCTGGTCTAGATAATATTATTTTTTCTATATTACCTTTTTTTAAAAACTGTACAGCTTTAGCAACTGCTAAATATGACTTTCCAGTACCAGCAGGACCCAAGCCAAATATAACATCGTATTCATTAACAGCTTTGATATATTTTTTTTGTCCATCACTTTTGGGATAAATAGTTTTTTTCCATGTATCAATAGAATTTAGTATTTTAGAAGAGGTATCAACCGAATTTTTATTTTTTAACATTTTATACTCGGATTCAAAAATTGAAAAATCTATGTTTTGATTGTTATTTTTATTTAATAATAGCATATCATATACTTTGTTAATCAAAATTTCAGCTAGTTCTATATTTTGATTTTCACCAACAATAATTAACTTATTACCAAAAAAACTAATTTCAACATCTATAATCTCATTTAGTTTATCAATGTTTTTAGAATTTTCACCAAGAAGTGTATTAAGATGATTGTTAGAGTTGAATGTCAATTCAACTTGTGAAAAATTTTTACGATTTAATAATTTTTTATTTCGATCATTTATTTTAATCATTATTTGTGAAATTGCCTAATAAACTATTTTGGTTTGATTTTATAATTTTAACATTAAATATTGAGCCAATTAATTTTTCATGTGGTTTTTTAACTGGTAAGGTTTCTTCATTAATATATACAGTTTGATTATATGGAGACCTTCCCAAAAATTGATAATTTTTATTTTTATCTGTTATTAAAACTGGAAAATCTAAATTTTCCATTTTCTTATTAAAAGCTAATTGATAATGGTTTAAAATATTTTGAATTTCATAGAGTCTAGTTTTCTTTAAATTATCGTCAACATTTTCATCTAATTCTGAAGATTTTGTCCCCGATCTTTCTGAATACATAAAAGAATAGGAACTTGCAAACTTAACTTCGTTTATTATTTCAAGTGTTTTATGATGGTCTTCTTTGGTTTCACCAGGATGACCTACTATAAAATCTGATGAAATAGCGATATCTTCCCGGTATTTTTTTACAAGTTCAATAATTTTTAAATATTCACTAGCAGTATGTTTTCTATTCATTTTTTTTAAAATATTATCGGATCCTGATTGAATTGGTAAATGTAAATAAGGCATTAACTTTTCAACGTTTTTATGTGCTTTAATTAAGTCTAAATCCATATCAAGAGGGTGTGATGTTGTATAACGTATGGATAAAATTTCATCGATTTTTGCAATATCTTCAATCAAGCTTCCTAAATTATATATCTTACTTTTGTTTGAATAATCTCTCCAAGCATTCACGTTCTGACCAAGTAATATAATTTCTTTTACCCCATTTTGAGTCATAATTTTAATTTCTTCCAATATAGATTTTTTTGACCTTGAATATTCTGGGCCTCTTGTAAAAGGAACAACGCAAAAGGAACAAAATTTATCACAACCCTCTTGTATTGTTACAAAATCTGATACCTTTCCTGTTTTTCTATCAAATTTAAGTGAATCAAATTTTGGAATCTCAGGAAATTTTAAACTTATTTCTTTTTTCTTAGAATTTTTGTTTATTTTTTCAATTAATTTTGGAAGATCTGTATATGCTTGTGGACCAACTACTAAATCTACCCATGGAGATCTTTTAATAATCTCTTTTCCTTCTGCTTGAGCAACACAACCAGCAACAGCAATGATTGGTTTTAATAAATTATTATTTTCATAATTTTTTTTTATTCTACCTAAATCAGAATACATTTTCTCAGCTGCTTTGTCCCTGATGTGGCATGTATTTAATATTATTAAATCAGCTTCTTTAATTTCTTCAGATTTTTCGTAACCGTGATCATGTAACAAATTAGACATATGATCACTATCATAAAAATTCATTTGACAACCATATGTTTTAATAAACAATTTTTTCATAATATTAAACTAATCTAATAAACTATCATTCAATGAATTTGAATAGGAGCTATCAATAGCATGATGTAAAGAAGATGTCATATCTTTTCTATTTGCAAAATCCCTTCCATTAAGAACTGGCAAAAAAATTATTTGAACTTTTATCGAAAATAATTTTAATATATTAATTAAGTGTGGTTTAAAATCCACATCACCATACCATGCAATAATAGGTTTTAACCATCTATTTAGAGGCATGCCATTAATACTTTTATATCTAATAACAATTGGTTGAATTAAAATATTCTTATTTTCTAAAGATGTTAATAAACTTGACTTAAATTTAAGAACTCTATTTCCATCAGATGTAGTGCCTTCTGGAAATAAAATAATATTATCACCTCTGCAAAGATAATCATAAATTATCGATTTATTTGTCTTAAGAAATTTTAAATTTCTATTAATAAATATTGTATTACCTACTTTAGATAAATAACCTATAATTGGCCAGTTAGAAATTTCATTTTTTGCAACAAACCTTCCAATCAGTATTGAACCTAAAATTGGAATATCTAAATAAGAAAGATGATTTGATATATAGAGTGTTGGTACATTATTGTTATTTATCTGGCCTATTACTTCTACATTAATATTTGTTAACCACAAAAGCAATTTATGGAAAATTTGAATTATTTTCTGACTTATTCTTTTTGAAAAAAACTGCAAAAAAGTTTTCAAAAAAATTAGAAAAATAGTTAAAAAAGAAAATCCAGCAAACTTGAAATAAAAACTTATTTTATCAACAAAATTTATTTTTAAGAAATTTAATTTGGACAATTTTAATACACATCAATTTAAAAATTTTTTATGGTAACGACTAACTATCTTTTCAGTTAACATTATGACACAGTAATCTATTGTTTCAAATTCCCTATCTATATAGAAATTTTTACTTACCATTCCTCCTGCTCTTAAATAACCCTTTATCAATGGAGGTAATTTGTTTATTATAGTAAAATTATCAAAATTTTTTTTGAGTGAAATTTGATTATTTTGAAGTGAATCGACATCATAAATTCTTGGTAACCTATAGCATTTATATAACAAAGAAAACTCATCTTCAAATTTACTTGGATTAGTCCCATTGAAACTCGCACATCCCATAAGAAGCTTAATTTTATAT
>CACNQW010000057.1 GCA_902622745.1 uncultured SAR116 cluster alpha proteobacterium | reverse complement strand
CAATTAAAGAAAAATAAAAAATTTATTTCTTATCTTCATATAGACGGTGATCTTTATTCTTCAGCAATAGACGTTCTTTTTGGTTTAAATGAATTTATAAGACCTGGCACAATAATTAGATTTGATGAATTATGTTGTTGGAGAACAATATTTCAAGATCCATTTTCACAAATTGGTAGAGCCTATTATACAACATGGCGTGAACATGAATGGAAAGCTTTAAATGAATGGATCCTTCTAAAAAATAGAAAAGTTCTTCCGATTTGTAGAAATTGGTTTCAATCAGGGACAGTGATTGTTACTCAATGATTATATCTTACTCAAAAAAATTTGTATTTGTTAAAACTAGAAAAACTGCAGGCTCTACTTTAGAAAAACTATTATATCCCTATTTAGATCCTAAAATGGATATATGCACTGGTTCTGAACGAGATGGTACATCTGAATTAAATATAGAAAAAAATACGAATGGTCATATTTCACTTAAAGAAATAAAAAAAAGATTTATAGATATCAATGATTTTTTCTTTTTTACAATTGAAAGAAATCCGTGGGACAAAGTTGTAAGTAGCTATTATTTTCATAAAAAAATTAAACCTCAATTTTTTGGTCATTTAAATTTTGAAGATTATATCCTTGGTTGCCCACTATTACCTAAAGATTGGGCTTTATATCAAGATCATACTAAGGTTAAAGTGTTTAAATATGAATATTTGAGTGATTTAATAACTTATTTAAATTTTAAGTTTAAACTAAATATTTCTAAAGAAGAGTTACAAAACACACGTTTAAAATCAGAATTTAGAAAAATTAAAGATTATAAATTACTTCATACAAACAAAACAATAAATTATATACAGAACCTTTTTGCTGAAGAAATAAATTTTCTAAAATATAGGTTTGAAGGATAGAAGATTTCATGCAAAATATTTTATTATTAAAACCAAGATTAGATATTCCATTTAAAGAGAGTTATATACCTTCTACAAGAGGCAAAATTTCAAAAATTAGGCAATATTGGAATGACTTTATTATTAATAGATTAGCCTATCACAAAAATTTAGGAGACACAGTAAATACTTTAGAGCTTCCTTTGTGGAAAATTACAATACCATTTATTGAGTTTATGAAAAAAAAATTAAATTTTGATGAAGTATATATACCTCACCATTCATCTGAATCTTTTGATCCAAATGGTGAATTAGTTTTAAAAAAAGAAATTAATATTAAATTTTACATGCAAATGAGCCTTCCATGGTTATTTCAAGTTGATACAAAAGGATGGTGTGCTAATGCATCAAATTGGCCAATAAAACCATCAAATAATACAAACAAGGATTTGTTTGAGCTGTTACAAAGAAGACAAAAACTCGGTTTCTCAAAATTTGAACAACCAAAAATTATTGATAATTATCATTTTGATTACTTAAAGTCTGGTTTCATACTATTTCCTTGTCAGATACCTCATGACCAAACAATCAGATATCACTCTGATATATCTGTTGAAGAAAGCTTAGATATTACATTACGTTGGTGCAAAGAAAATAATCACAATTTAGTTATAAAACCTCATCCTCAAAATGATGAAAGCATGAAAGGTCTAGAAGCAATTGTAAAAGAACATAATTACGGAATTTGGATAAAAAACATTAACATAAATACTTTATTAGAAAAATGCTTAGCCGTGTTTACAGTAAATTCAGGGGTAGGATTAGAAGGAATATTACATGAAAAACCTATATTTTGCTATGGAAAATCAGACTATGCTTCTGTATCACACAAGATAGATAGTTATGAAAGTATCGACCAAAGTTGGAGGCAAAAAGATAGATATATAAGTCAATATCCTGCATTTATTAATTCTTATTATAATCAAATGGTAAGTGTAAGAGCAGTTGAAAATCTTAAAGCATGTTAATTAATCGTCGTCATTCCATGCTTTAAGCATGTTTTCCATATAGTCGCCAGTTGATTTTAAGCTTGTCACAATTTTTTCCATAGAGCTAAATTGTTCAGTGTATCTAGCAGTTAACAATTCTGCTTTATCATCTAGTTCATCTAAATCTGTGTTAAATTCTAATAATCTTTCATTAATATTTGTTTTAGACTTTTCTAACGATCCAGAATCTGACAATGCAGAGGTAAGTAAATCGGATAATTTGTCTACTAAACTTTTTCCATAATAGATAAAAGCATTGTCGATATCTTGACTTGGTGTTACTTTGATACCAGAAGCATCATTTGATGTTCCTGAAGACACAAAAGATGAAATATTATCTGCATTTGTAATCGAGGTCATGGCAAAGCCATTTAATGTTGCGTTTTTAAAAGAAATAGTTGTACCAGACACAATGGTTGCATTATTTTCAATTGAATTTGACAAAGTAATTGTATTTCCACTTATAGCAGTAACGGTTGTGCTTGAGGGTATACCATTACCAGTAACAAAATCTCCAACCTCAATACCAGTGTTACTAGAAACAACTATAGTTTGAGGTGATGCATAACTTGCATTAGATGTTAGTTCCGTTGATGAAATATCAGCTACATATGAATAAACCCCGGCCTTAGGCGGTTTTATTCCAGCTCCCTCCACTTTGATAAAGGGTGAACTTGATGAGAACAAAGAATTAAAAATTGAATCAAATACTGTTGAGTTGTTATCAATTTGTTTATTAAAAGTAGTCTCATCAATTGCAAGAGTTCCATCTGAATTTGTTCTTACTCCAAGCTCAGATAAATACATTGAATCATTATCAAATCCTTTGATTTCTCCAATAATTATATTATTGATACTATCTTTTATGTTTTTAACAGCAATATTGCTTTTTAATGATCCTTCTTCAACATCTTGAGACCCTGTCCTAGTAAGCTCATTAAGCTTTTTTCTAGAGGAGTTTATAGTATCTATAAAATCTTCTAATGTTGATAGAGCTGCTGTTTTATCTAAAGTTGAGGAAATTCTAAATGCACTACTTGTAGTTGTTTTTAAATTAAGAGTATAACCATCAAATAAGTCATCGATGGTATTTGAAGAGCGCGTAATATTTACACCATCTACATTTACTGTCGAGTCAGATGCAGCAACAGTCTGGTGCGAAGCATTATCTGATGTTGTATTGAATGTTGATAACCCAGCATCTCCTGATGTTTCAGATACAGTTAATCTGAGGGCATTATTTAGACCTGTGTCAGATCTAATTAACAAAGAATATGTGCCATCACCCTTATTAATAATATTTGCTGAAACACCATCGACACCATTTAATGTATTTGCAACTGTATTCAATGTTGCTCCTGAACTTATTGTAACTGTTTTTGAACTTTTTGAAGAATTGGATCCAAAAGTAGCAGCACTGTGTCCGACTGTAACTTGGCCTCCCACTACAGTATTATTTGGAACTATATTTGTAACTGTTTTAAAAACTGTTGATCCTTGGGTACTATTTCCAGATGTTGGACCTGTAATTGTTTCAGTTATAGTATTGCCAGCCATATCTGTACCAGTCACAGTAAAACTTGTAGTTGATAGATCTTCAGCCTCTGAAAGAAGAGTAATTGTTCCTTTTAAAGATGAATGAGATGTTGGAGTTCCAAGTGATGTCCCAGAGGAGATTGATGCTCTAGTATAAAGTGAATCATTATCAGTTGTAGCACCGCTCAACCATTGGCCAAAATCAATAGTAATTGTTCCTGATCCAGTAGAGCTTGTTGGTAAGCTAAAACCTGAAAATTCTAAAGTTTGTGATGTAGCTAAACTAGATATATT
>CACNQW010000056.1 GCA_902622745.1 uncultured SAR116 cluster alpha proteobacterium | reverse complement strand
TCAATTAATTCAACAAAAACTTTTAGATGAGAAAATTGATATAACATTAGAAAATGATCATGAACAATACGGTACATTACACCCATTATCTAAAACAGTTGATGAAATATCTGCTATCTTTGCAAATATGGGGTTTTATATAGAAGAAGGTCCTGATATAGAAACTGATTACTATAATTTTACAGCTTTAAATATACCCTTAGAACACCCTGCTAGACAAGAACACGATACATTTTATCTTCAACCTAATTCAGAAGGTACTAGAAAAGTATTAAGAACCCACACTAGTCCAGTACAAATTAGAACTCTAGAAAAAATTGATATAGATCAAGAAAAAGAAATCCGTGTCATTGTTCCAGGAAGAACATATAGATCTGATCATGATGCTACGCATTCACCTATGTTTCATCAATGTGAAGGTTTAGTGATAGGTAAAAACATAAATATGAGTCATTTGAAAGGAACTTTAATTGAATTTTTAAAAGTCTATTTTAACAGTAATAACCTTTCTGTAAGATTTAGACCAAGCTTTTTTCCTTTTACTGAGCCATCTGCTGAGGTTGACATAGGCTATAAAAAACTCTCAGATGGAACACTTGATATTGGTCATGGAGATAATTGGCTTGAAGTATTAGGATCAGGAATGGTACATCCGAAGGTTTTAGAAGGTGTAGGTATTGACCCAAGCAAATATCAAGGATTTGCTTTTGGAATGGGTCTAGAACGGCTCACTATGTTAAAATATAATATACCAGACTTAAGGCCTTTTTATGATAGCGACTTAAGATGGTTAAAACATTATGGATTCCTTGGAATCAACGAGATAAATTTACATTCTGGATTAAATGGTGTGTTTTCATGAAATTCACCTTTTCTTGGTTAATGGATCATTTAGACACGTCAGCGGATGTAAACGAAATAGTTGATAGTCTCAATAAAATTGGGTTGGAAGTTAGTAGTCTTAAAACTTATAAAACTGATTTTAAAAATTTAAAAGTTGCAAAGATAGTTGATGTAAAAAAGCATCCCAACGCAGATAAATTAAATGTATGCACCATAAAATTTGATGAAACTCAAACTCAAGTTGTTTGTGGTGCACCAAATGTCTATGTAAATAAAAAATATGTCTTTGCACCATCGGGCACTTACATAGGTGGTATTGATTTGACTTTAAAAAAAGCAATTATAAGGGATGTTGAATCTGATGGGATGCTTTGCTCAGAAAGAGAATTAGAAATTTCAGATGATCATGAAGGTATAATTGAACTGCCCGATAGCATAAATTTAAATGATGATGTTTCTAATTATTTAGGAATTAATGATCCTATTATAGAAATTGAAATAACACCAAATAGAGGAGATTGCTTAGGTGTAAGGGGGATAGCTAGAGATTTATCAGCTTTAGGTATTGGAGATTTGAAACCTTTAAAACTAAATAATTTAAATGATGAATTTAAGTCTTCAATAAATTGGAAAGTTAACCTTCCTGATGAAAAAAAATACTTATGCCCTTCAATTTTTGGAAGATCTTTTAGAAATGTAAAAAATTTAAAATCTCCTCAATGGATGGTTAATAGATTACTTGCTGTAGGTTTAAGGCCAATATCTTCTATAGTTGATATAACAAACTATGTGATGATGGATATAGGTCGTCCTTTGCACGCTTATGATGTCAATAAAATTAAAGGTAAAACTCTTACTGTTAGGGTCTCCAAAAAAGGAGAGCAGTTTAATGCACTTAATGGAAAAACTTATGAATTGGATGATTCAACGTTAGTTATTTGTGATGAAAAAGGAGTTGATGATCTTGCTGGGATTATGGGTGGTTTGAGAACAGGTATTGATGAAAACACAACTGAATTTTTTTTGGAAGCGGCAATATTTTGTCCAACTTCTATTGCTAAAACGGGACGATATCTAAATATTAATTCTGACGCAAGATATAGATTTGAAAGAGGATTAGATTTCAATTCTCCTGAAGTTGGAGTAATTTATGCATCTAAACTAATAAATGATATATGTGGAGGATCTTGTAGTAATATAATTTCTGTTGCTCAAAAAAAATCTAATAAAAACATAATATTTGATAATAAAATTATTAAGAAACTTACGGATGTTGATATTGCTGAGAGTAATGTTGAAATTATTTTAAAAAAACTTGGATTTGAAGTTGAAAAAAATAATAAAAATTGGAAGGTTTATGTTCCTTTATGGAGGAACGATGTTGAAAGAAGTGAAGATCTAGTTGAGGAAATAATTAGAATTTTTGGCTATGAAAAAATACCTACAAATGTTTTGCCAGTCAAAAGTTATATTACTAAACCAAGTTTAGGTCTTAAACAGAGGTTAAGTCTTTATTCTAGGAAATGTCTTTCAACAAGAGGTTTTAATGAAGTAATTACCTTTTCATTTTTAGATAAATTAAATGCTAAACGATTTGGTGGTGGCGGAGAAAATTTAAATTTAGTTAACCCTATTTCATCAGAATTATCAGATTTAAGACCTTCTATTATTCCAAATTTAATAAATGTTTGTAATGAAAATATTAAAAGGGGATTTAACAATATATCTTTGTTTGAAGTTGGTCCGATATTTAAAGGCGATAATAGTGAAGATCAGTATAATGTCGTAACCGGTATAAGATGTGGCAACAAAACTAACAAAAATTGGAAAAATATAGAAGTAAAATTTGATTTTTATGACATCAAATCTGATATTATTGCTTTGTTAAATATTCTTGAATTCCCAGTATCGAGATTAAAAATATATAGCGAGGCACCAGATTATTTTCATCCTGGAAGAAGTGCTTTATTTAAATTAGGTAATTTGATTATTTCTTCTTTTGCCATATCAATGTTATATAATCTAAATAATAAATTGTAAAATTAAAAAATTCAATATTTCTGCCCTTATTTAGTATTTCTACGATAGTACAAAGACATTCTATGAGCATCTAATCCTTCAGCATCAGCTAAAATTTCTGCATGTTTACCAAGTTCATTTAAATTGTATTGATTACATTGAACAAAAGTTGTTCTTCTTAAAAAATCGTTAGTACTTAAACCGCTAGAAAACCTAGCTGTTCCTCCTGTCGGTAGAACGTGATTTGGACCAGCAATATAATCTCCGATAGCTTCAGGTGTAAAACAACCTAAAAATATTGATCCAGCATTTTTAATATCATCTAAATAAACTTTAGGATTTTCTATGCAAAGTTGTAAATGTTCGGGTGCTATATTATTGATTATATCAATACATTCGCTAATTTGTTCAACTATTAATATTAGTCCGTTATTATACCAAGAGGTTGAAGCAATCTCTTTTCTAGGCAAAGTTTGTAATAATTTTATAACTTGTTCTTCTACATCCTTGGCAAATTTCTCATCATTAGTAATTAAAATAGACTGTGCATTTTCATCATGTTCGGCTTGAGATAATAAATCTATTGCAACCCACTTTGGATTATTATTTTTATCTGCTACTATTAAAATTTCTGAAGGGCCTGCGACTGAATCAATTCCTATTTTACCATATAGCTGTCTTTTAGCCTCTGCAACATAAGCATTTCCAGGACCAACAATTTTATCTACTTTTTTTAGTTTTTCTGTTCCAAATGTTAGTGCAGCTATAGCTTGAGCACCTCCCATTCTATAAAACTCTGTTACTTCTGCCAAATATGCTGCTGCTAACAATATTTCTGAACTTTTCTCAAGATTAATTGGTGATACTAAAACTCTTTCTTCTACCCCAGCAACCAAAGCTGGCACAGCATTCATTAAAACCGATGAAGGATAAAGAGCTTTCCCACCTGGAGTATAGAACCCTACTCGTTTTATAGGAGAATATTTTAATCC
>CACNQW010000055.1 GCA_902622745.1 uncultured SAR116 cluster alpha proteobacterium | reverse complement strand
TTAAAATTTGGTCGGAGCTAAGTTCGAACTCCCAAACCTCTTGCTCCAAGTCAGATACACTAATATTGCACGCTATGGAGCTTAAAGCAAAATATTAGTAAGATCCCCTATTCCAATATAAATTGTAAATAATTGATATTTATAGATAACATTGATAATTTTTTTGTTAACAATTTTTAGGTTTATTAATTCAAGTATAAATCTATCAAAATAAAATTTATTGATTTAGTAATCTAATACAGCTATTTATAAATTTTAGGTATTATTTATTGTAGGGTTAATTATGTCGCGACGCAAAACTATACGATTTGGTGACTATATCCAAGCAATGTCAATCGATAGTCAAAAAATTCCATACCAAGAATTGATGCCAGAACCATTATTTGATCGTCATGGTAATGAACATCCACAACCAGTACCAAAAATGAAATTGGGTGGGGGTGATATATTTAAGATTCTACAACCATATTTATCTACACGATTTATTGATCAAGCACGTGCAGTTGTTCCACTAGCAATTTATTTAGCTCTTTTTCAATATTTAGTACTTCAAACACCCGTGATGGACGCAAGTATAATTGCAGGCGGATTGTTTGCAGTTATGATTGGCTTAATGATGTTTATGGAAGGTTTGAAGCTTGGGCTCATGCCTTTTGGTGAGATTATCGGAAATACTTTGCCTCGCAAACTACCATTAGCTGGAGTTTTGTTCATCGCATTCTTATTAGGTATTGGCGTGACATTTGCCGAACCAGCAATTGGCGCATTACAAGTAGCAGGATCAATTGTTGACCCAGAACAAGCACCTTATTTGTTTACACTATTAAATGATCGCTCGGGTGCTACTGTTTTACTAGTTGGGCTTGGCGTTGGTTTGGCAGCGGTTTTAGGTACAGTAAGGTTTTTAAGAGGTTGGAGTTTGAAGCCAATGATTTTTTTAAGTGTCACGCCTACTTTGATTTTAAGTGTTATTGCTTTTATGGACCCTGAACTAACTAAAATTGTTGGTTTAGCATGGGATTGTGGAGCAGTTACAACCGGACCAGTAACAGTTCCCTTAGTCCTTGCACTTGGGATCGGTGTAGCTGCAGCAGCCGGTAAAGGTGCAGATTCTTCTTTATCTGGCTTTGGTATTGTGACATTGGCATCAGTGTTTCCAATCTTAGGTGTATTGATACTAAGCTTTTATACAGCCTATACAGTTCCTCCTGAACTAATCATTGAAAAAGCTAATGAAATCAAATTGGCTGCGCAGACTGCTGCCTCTCAACCACAATGGTACGAGATCACCCCTTGGACTGAAGTAATCTTGGGTGTGAGAGCGATTGTACCTTTGGTGATTTTCTTAGCAGTTGTACTATTAGTAATTTTACGTGAAAAATTAAAAAATGCCTTTATCACTTACTACGGGATTATACTCGCTGTTGTTGGAATGTGTATATTTAACATCGGCTTAACATATGGTTTAGCAAAACTCGGAGATCAATCCGGTGGATTGATTGCAGGTGCTTTTACATCTATTGAAGCAATTACGGCTAGTCCGCTATATAGTATGACTGTTGGTGTTGGTATTGCAGGTTTGTTTGCTTGGGTTCTTGGTCTTTCTGCCACTCTTGCAGAACCAGCTCTAAACGCTCTCGGTATTACAGTACAAAATTTAACAAACGGTGCATTTAAAAAATCTATGTTAATGATAGCAGTTGCATTTGGTGTAGGTACTGGAATAATGCTAGGTGTTTTGAAGCTTATATATGGATTTCACATAATGTATATTTTAATACCTGGTTATACACTTGGATTGATACTAACTTTTTTATCTACTGAAGAATTTGTTAATGTTGGTTGGGACTCAGCAGGTGTAACTACTGGGCCTGTTACTGTTCCACTAGTCCTTGCGATGGGTTTAGGATTTGGAAATGCGCTTGGCTCAACAGATGGTTTTGGTATTTTGGCTGCAGCCTCAATTTGTCCTATTGTAGCAGTTTTGACGCTTGGTATTTATGTTCAATTTAAAGTAAAACGTGAGGAACGCCGCGTTGCTCGTGAGCTTGCCCTTGAAGGAGAGACAAAATGAAAAGATCATTTACAACATTGACAGATGCAACACTAATTACAGCAGTTGTACAACAAGGTTATGGAGAGATCATTGCTGATGCTTTACTTGAGGTAGGAATTGAAGGGTCAACCGTGCATGGTGCAATGGGTGTAGGAATTCGTGAAAAATTAGGTGCTTTGGGTGTAGCTGTAGATGCAGAACGAGATGTTGTAAATGTTATGGTTTCAAGTGATGAAGTAGATAGAGTTTTTGAGCGAGTGTTCTTAGCTGGCAAATTGGACACCCCTGGTATGGGTTTCATGTACGCCACGCCTCTTATGCAGGCTGCCACTTACGTTCCACCATCCATTTTATCTAAATATGTAGGCTCATGAAATGGTATTTCCTGAATTAAAAACTGATCCTAGGGTGCGATATCTTGATTACACATGGTTAATCTCAGGTATATTTTATGAGGGTGGTACAGACAAGTTAGTGCCTGAACTGATGAAACGTGGTATCAATGAGGTTTACTTCTATAACGTAGCTGGCACAATGATCGGACAGAAAACAGTAGCTGGTGTTTCGGGTTCTTTTGATGTAGAGCAATTTCATGTTGTTGTAACAGCTGATCAAGCTGAAAACATATTTGATTTTATTTATCGCTTCTGCAACTTATCCGAACCAAATAAAGGAATAATCTACATGAATAAACTTATGAAATCTACTAAACACAAACTTCAAGAAGACGATCATATAAATTAGAAATTAGAGAATGATAGGTGATACTATGCCAAAAAAAACTGACTTAATATCTGAAAATAAAACAAATATTCGCAAGAATAGACGTAGAATTTTTGAGCTAGATGCTGAAGTATCTACGACATATGCTGAGCTTATGCTTTTACTAGCTGATATTGAGGAAAATCGTTCGTTACTGCAACGAAATTTTACTTCAGCTTTCATGGGCAATCGATCAATTGCAATTGATAATGTAGATGATCTTTATGGTTGCAGAATTGCAATGCTTGAAGCATTAGATCCTTCAACTGACGTTCAAAATAATTTCAAGGTACGGATGTTAAACCAAGTAAGGATTGAACAACTTGAAAACCGTACTGATCTTAATGATACTTTACGCGATATTGCTACAAAAATGATTGAAGTTAATCAGATGTTTCAGTCTGTTAATAGTTTAATTACTGAAGCTAACGAGTCAGTAGTTGATCAAGGAGATAATATGATTTCTGAGAATGCTGATTGGGCTGACGGATTGATTGCTAAGCAAATGACTAAGGCAACCTCAAATGCAAATGCACAATCTGTAAAATCTAATACCGAGCGATTACAAAAACTTTTAGAGCGAGCTCATATTGCAGAGAATGAAGCTAACGATTTAGTGAGACGTGTTGAGGACGATACAAAAGGCATCCTAGAACTTGGTGATCAAATTGCCAAAAGACGTGAACGCATTCAAGCAGATCGCGAACGTGTTGTGGCAAACCAGAGACGTACCGCAGATCAAATCATTAAATTAAAATAAGACCAAACATTTTATTAAGTTATACTGAACTACGATAAAATGGTTATTAACGTTTTAAAAATGTAAGAAATGATTTCTAATCTCTTAGTTTTAAGATATTTTGCAAAAAATATTGTATTTTTATAATAAATTATGCGGTTTTTAAAAAAATTCAGACCGTGAATAAGAATTTAAGAGCCTATTAAATGCTCAATTTGGTCGGGGCGGAGAGATTCGAACTCCCGACCCTCTGGTCCCAAACCAGATGCGCTACCAGACTGCGCTACGCCCCGATATGCTTGTTTTAATTTAAATTTAAGTTTTTTAAAACAATTTTTTTATTTTTTTAACATAATTTTATCACCTACATTAAAACCTTT
>CACNQW010000054.1 GCA_902622745.1 uncultured SAR116 cluster alpha proteobacterium | reverse complement strand
TGAGTGATATTTAAATTTTCTACATGCTTTAAAATTTTATCTATAATTTGAATTAAGTTTTCAGCACTTTTATTTCTAAAATTTTCTTGTATTTCCAATTGATAAGCCATTTTTCTAGACAAACTTTTAAGTGATTTAATTTGGTTTTTAGTCAGTTCGACCTCTTTATCACCACTTACACATAGCGTTCCTAGAGTATAACCATCGGATGATACTATTGGAAAGGCCGCATAAAATTTAACGATCCCTTCTTTAACTAATGGATGATTTTTAAAGGTTAAATCAGTTTCCATATTTTGTATTATTAAAGGCTCTGTTTTATCAAGAGCATATTGGCAAAAAGTTTGTTTTCTTGGTATTTTTTTTGATGTATCTTCAGGAAATCCATCACTTGCTAAGCAATACTGGTTTTCGCTATCAATTAGGCCAGTCCAACTTACTGGACATCCTGTAATCTCTTTTGCTAAATAACAATATACATCATAAAGTTCGTCCTGATCCAAATACATGGCACCTGTTCTTTTTACAGCTTCCAATCTTTGATTTTCATTACTGGCAATTGGTGCTGGTTTATAATCTGAGATATATTTGTTATTATTCATTTGATAATATTAACAACATTTTGAATAAACAAAAAATTATTTATATATTATTTTTAAAACCCAAAAATATTAGCCTCAAATATAAATAAATATAAATAACTAACTACAAAAGCTGGTATAGAAGAATAAAGTGTAGCAATTAATGCAGCTTTTGGATGTATAGCAATTGCTGGAAATAAAGCATCTCCATCATTAGAAATAGCATTACCTAATTGAGCAGATAATGGAATAACACCACTTAAATACATTGTCGTAACTAAAATTTGAGGTCCACATCCGGGAAGAAGACCAATCAAAATTGAGATTAAGGGTACAAAATATAAATAAGTATTAAAAATAATTGAAAGATCAATATTTGAAAAATGAACACTTAATTCAAATGCCAAAAAAGCCAAAATAACCCAACCAGTTACAAAGTTGGTATCACTAATAGTTCTGTATTTTACAGTATCATTGTTATCTGATATATGGATTTTATATCCGTGCAAAAGAGGTAATAACCACATAAAAAAACATAAAGAACCAGCAACAAACCCAAAGAGTGAAACAGGATCATTTACAAAACGATTTGTAAAAACAGAATTAAGATCAATCTGAAATGCACTTAAAATACCGATTAAAATGCCTGGTATCATAAAAAACAACCATAGGTATTCTAAATTTTTAGATTGCTTATATTTTTTTGAAGTTGACGCATATCTTTTAATAACTTGGCATCCCGTTAATTTAAGAAAAAATTTACCATGCAATAGATTTACTAAAATACCTGAAACAATGCCAACAAAGAAACCAGTTAAAAGAACAAATAACCCAATTAATGGTTTTTTTGCAATGAGAAGAAATGCTGCATCACCCATTGTTGCTGTTAGAGTAGCTACAACAGATCCAAAAGATATTTTTCCTCTTGTATATTGTGTCATTACTATAATGGCTCCACCACAACCTGGCAAAGCACCAAGAAATGAACAACCTACAATTTCTAATTTAGGGTATTTTTTTAAAAACACACCAATATCAAAATTGAGAAACTTTTCTAATGAATAGAATATCAACAAAGTTCCTGCTACAAAACTTGAGACTGCTATGTAAGCATCAGCTACAGAACTTTGAATGATATTTAGAACCTCATTATCTAAATTGAAATAACCAAGTATGCAAAATGATAATAATATATAAGTAGCTATTAACTGATATTTAATTAGAATTGGTTGAGTTAACTCATTATATCTTGGGTTAGAAATTGACATAGTACTTATATTGGCCAAAGCTTATAAAAAGTCAATAATCTAATATTTTTAGCCTTGTCTAACTTTATTTATATATTAATTTTTAAATATTTCTCTATTATAAACATGATGAAAGTAGATAATGACACAAAACAGTTTATTAAATTAAGGCTCGAAAACAATGTCCCTGAAGTCGAGAAACTTACGCCAATAGAATTGAGAGAAATGAGGGCTTCCATGGCTACAGTTCCTTCTGAACATCAAGTCCAAATTAATCATATAAATGAAACTACAATAAAAAGTGAAAGAAGAGGACTTAAGCTCAGGATATATTCAAATAAAAATGATGATGATAATCAACCTTTAATTATTTTTTTTCATGGTGGTGGTTTTGTAATGGGTGATCTTGATAGTCATGATTTACTATGCAGACATTTAACAAAAAAATCAGAATGTAAACTAATTGCTGTAGATTACTCTTTAGCACCAGAACACAAATTTCCTTGTTCTTTGGAAGATTCAATAAACGCTGTAAAATATGTTTTTGAAAATAGTAAAAAAATTCAATTTGACCAAAATAAAGTTGTAGTTTGCGGTGATAGTGCTGGAGGAAACTTAGCATTAATTATATCAATTCTTTCAAAAGAACAAAAGCTTCCTAAGATTAGAGGACAAATACTTTTTTATCCCTGGGTTGATTTTACAATGTCACGACCATCTATGAGCATAAATTTAGCTGGTCTAATTGTTAAAAAATCAACTTTAAATTATTTTGCAGATCATTATTTAAATGATGATGATGATATTACCAATTGGAAAATATCACCTTTACTTTACTCCAATTTTTATGGAATGCCTACTACTTATATTTATGGTGCTGGATTAGACCCTCTTGTTGATGAAGGATATGCTTTAATGAAAAGACTAAAATCATTTAAAAATGAGGTATATTATAAAGTTTATGAAGGACAAATGCATGCTTTTGTAAGCAATATAGTAAGTTTACCAACATCAATTATCTGTATAAATGAAGCTTGTGATGCAATTAAACAAATAATAAGAAATGATTAATAATTGTTATAAGGCTTTTCAATATATAGATTTGACTTATCTAAATCTTCAACGTTCTTTCTTCCACAAAAGGCCATAGTTTTATCAAGTTCATTTTTAATTATGTCTAATGATTTGGAAACGCCTTTTTTCCCCATAGCTCCTAAGCCATAAAGAAATGCTCTTCCGATATAAACCCCTTTTGCTCCTAAACACAAAGCTTTGACAACATCTTGCCCAGATCTAATACCACCATCAATATGAATTTCAATTTTTCTTCCAACTGCATCAACTATTTCTGGTAAAACTTTGATTGAAGAAGGAGCACCATCAAGTTGACGGCCACCATGATTTGAAACAATTATAGCATCTGCACCTGTTTTTGATGCAATTATGGCATCTTCACTATCCAAAATACCTTTAAGTATAAGCTTTTTCTTCCATTTTTTTCTTATCCATTCAATTTCATTCCAATCTAATTTAGGATCAAATTGTTCAGAAGTCCAGGAGCCTAAAGATCTCAAATCTGAAACTCCATCAACGTGACCTACTATATTTCCAAATGATCTATTTTTAGTTTGCATCATTTCAAAACACCATTTTGGTCTGGTTACCATTTGATAGATATGCTTTGGAGTAAATTTAGGTGGTGTAGACAATCCATTTCGTATGTCTTTATGCCTCTGTCCTAAAATTTGTAAATCTAGAGTTAGGACTAGTGCACTACAACCAGCTTTATCAGCTCTTTCTATCAAACTTTCCATAAATTTTTTATCTCTCATTACATAAAGCTGAAACCAAAAAGGTTTTTTTGTATGCTTAGCAACTTCTTCAATAGAACATACGCTCATAGTTGATAAAGTGTAGGGTATGCCAAATTCTTCACATGCTTGAGCTGCTAAAATTTCTCCGTTAGCTCTTTGCATACCTGTTAAGCCAGTTGGAGCAATTGCTACTGGCATTGAAACATCTTGATCAACTAATTTTGTATTTAATTTTCTGTCAGTCATATCAACAGCAACTCTTTGCCTAAGTTTAATTTTAGAATAGTCGCTTACATTTTCATTATATGTTGTTTCTGTCCATGAGCCTGAATTAACATAATCAAAAAACATTTTTGGAACTCT
>CACNQW010000053.1 GCA_902622745.1 uncultured SAR116 cluster alpha proteobacterium | reverse complement strand
ATTAAATGATCCACTCATAAATGACGATTTAATAGTGGAACTAGGTTGGGTTAACAGATCAGAATTAGAAGATCTAAAAGATAAGGCACTTATAATTAATGAGTACTTAGTTTATTTATTTAGCAAAATAAATGTTGAACTTATTGATTTTAAAATTGAGTTTGGGAAAACTGTTAATAACGATGAAAATAAATTAATACTTGCAGATGAAATTAGTCCAGATAATTGCAGGTTATGGGATAAAAATACCAAAAAGAATTTTGATAAAGATATATTTAGAAATAATACAGGTGATTTGATTGAGGGTTATCAAGAAATTGTAAAAAGATTTGAAATAAAAATAGAAAGTTAATTAATGATTATTAATGTTATAATTGATATATTTCCAAAAAAAGAAGTTTTGAATCCTGAAACTGAAGCCGTTAAAAAAACCTTATCAAATTTGGGTTATAAAAATATTGATGAATTAATTCTTAGCAAACAAATAAAACTTTCATTTAAAAATTTAAATGAAGAAGATTGTCTATATCAATCCAAACTAATGTGTGATCAGTTTCTTGTTAACACTAATATACAAGAATATGAAATTTCTCTTCTAAAGAAAGATTAATATGAGAATAGCAATTGTAGTCTTTCCTGGTTCAAATTGTGATAGAGACATATTCGAGGCTATAAAATATGTTTCAAAAAAATCACCTAAATTTATATGGCATAAAGAAACTAGTATTGAAAATTTTGATTTAATTGTAATTCCTGGAGGATTTACTTTTGGAGATTATTTAAGATGTGGTGCTTTGGCCTCAAATTCACCAGTAATTAGATCGATTAGAGACCATGCTAGTCGAGGAGGAGCAATTTTAGGAATTTGTAATGGATTTCAGATTTTAACAGAAACAAAACTTCTCCCTGGTACTTTAATTAAAAATAGTGTTTTAAAATTTTTATGTCATGATTTAAATGTGATCGCCCAAGATACACTTCCAAGCCCTTTTACATGGGGATTTAAGCCAAATACTAAACTTAATATTCCAATTGCTCACAACGAAGGAAATTACTATGTCAATGGTAATGAATTAAAAAAATTAATATTCAATGGTCAAATAGCTTTTAAATATGAAGAAAATTTTAACCCTAATGGTTCTGTTGAAAATATCGCAGGTGTATTGTCTGAAAATGGAAGAATTCTTGGAATGATGCCTCATCCGGAAAGATCAGTTTTTAGTCATCATAATTCTTTAGATGGTAGATTGTTCTTTCAGAACTTAATTGAACAATTATTGAGTTAATAATGACAAAAAAAAATACAAATAATGAATGCACATTAAATCAAGCAATGGAAATGGGGCTTACGGAAGAAGAATTTAAATTAATATGCAAAAAAATTGGAAAAACCCCAAATTTAACAGAAACTGGTATATGTTCAGCAATGTTCTCCGAACATTGTTCTTATAAAAGTTCAAAAAAGTGGTTAAAAACATTACCCACTTCTGGCGATCACGTTATTCAAGGTCCTGGTGAAAATGCAGGAATAATTGATATTGGAGACAATCAAGCTATTGTTTTCAAAATCGAATCTCATAACCACCCTTCTTTTATAGACCCTTATCAAGGAGCCGCCACAGGTGTTGGAGGAATATTAAGAGACGTTTTTACAATGGGTGCAAGACCTATAGCTCTTATGAATGTATTAAGATTTGGAGAAATTGGTAATCCATTGACCAATCATCTTTTAACTGGGGTTGTAAAAGGAATTGGAGGATATGGAAATTGTATTGGAATTCCTACAGTTGGTGGAGAAACAAACTTTAATCAATCCTATAACTCAAACATACTTGTAAATGCAATGGCCATAGGGTTGGTGAATAAAAATAAAATTTTTTATTCAGCTGCAAGTGGAATTGGAAACCCTGTTATATATGTTGGTGCAAAAACTGGAAGAGATGGAATACATGGAGCTACAATGGCTTCAGCTGAATTTTCTGATGATACAGAAAGCCAAAAACCAACTGTTCAAGTTGGAGATCCATTCACGGGAAAACTTCTATTAGAAGCCTGTTTAGAATTAATGAAAACAGACTTAATATTATCAATCCAAGACATGGGTGCGGCTGGATTAACAAGCTCAAGTGTCGAGATGGCTTCAAAAGGTAATGTTGGAATTGAAATTGATTTAGATAAAATTCCACTAAGAGAAAAAAACATGTCAAGTTATGAAATCATGCTTTCAGAAAGCCAAGAAAGAATGTTAATTATTTTAAAAAAGGGAGCTGAGGATGATGCAAAAACAATTTTTAAAAAATGGGATTTAGACTTTGCTGTTATTGGCAAAATTATTAGCGATAAGAAAATTATATTAAAAAAAGAAAATAAAGCAGTTTGCAATCTTCCACTCGATTTTTTAGTGAACGACTCACCTGAATTAAGTAGAGAATATAAAATTAAAAAAACAAGCAAAATTTTAGATAATAAAACTATTATAAAAACAGAGTCAATAAAATCAATAATTTATAAAATAATTGGAAATGAAAACTTTGCTTCAAAAAAATGGGTTTATGAACAATATGATAGTTCTGTGATGGGAGACACAATATCAATTGGCAATAAAAGTGATGCATCAATTGTTAAAATTCATAATAGTGATAAAGGTAAGTTTAAAGGTAAAGCGGTTGCTATATCAACTGACTGCAATTCAAAATATATTTTTAACGATCCAATTGAAGGTGGAAAAATTACTGTTGCAGAAGCTGCAAGAAATTTAGTTGTATCCGGTGCAAAGCCATTAGCCGTAACGAATAATCTAAATTTTGGAAATCCTGAAAAAAAAGAAGTAATGGGTCAAATTGTAGGCTCAATTAAAGGAATTAAAGAAGCATGCGAAGAACTATATACTCCCGTAGTTTCTGGAAATGTTTCTTTGTACAATGAAACTAATGGGAAAAGTATTTTACCTACACCCGTGATTGGAATGGTGGGTGTTATTGATGATATTGAAAAAATTATCTTAATGAATGCCAAAAATGATGAAACATTATTTATAGTTGGCCAAGATGAAAATAAATTTGATGGTTTTCTACAATCAAGTTTATATCAAGAAATTTTTTGTGATGATTTTTTAGGACAAGTACCACCTATCAATTTAAAAAAAGAAAAATACCTTCATGATTTTATAATAAAGCTGAATGATAATAAAATTATAAATTCTGCTCATGACATTTCTGATGGTGGGTTATTGCCGTGCATAATTGAAATGCTTTTATTAAATAAACTGGGTATTAATATTAATTTACCTCCTAGAATACAAACTCCAAACAAAAAAAATCTTTTATTTTTACATGGCTGGTTATTTGGCGAAGATCAAAGCAGAATAATAATTTCAACAAATAAACCTGATAAGTTAATGGAGTTTTCAAAATCTGAAAATATTAAAATATATTGTATTGGAAAAACCAATAATACAGGTGTTGTTGAAATACCAAAATATGATAGCATATGTATAAATGAGTGCTTAAATTTATACAACAATACTATCCCAAACTTTTTTTCTTAGAGGTGAATTTATGCCAATGCAAGCAAATGAAATAAAAGATTTAATTTTAGAGACGTTTCCTGATGCTAAGATTAAAATTGATGATCTTAGAGGTGATGGAGATCATTATGCAGCTTATATCGAAACTAGCTCATTTAAAGGTCTTTCAAAAGTTAAACAACATCAAATGGTTTACAAAGCTCTTAAAGGTAAAATGGGGTATGATCTTCACGCATTGGCTTTAAATACATCTGAACCTAAATAAATAATGGAGAATACAAATGGAAAATTCTGTAATAGAAAAAATTGAAAATCTTATAAACGAAAGTGAAGTAATGCTTTTTATGAAAGGAACTCCTGAAATGCCTCAATGTGGATTTTCAGCAGCTGTTGTTGGGGTTTTAAATCATTTAGGAGTCGATTATAAGACTAGCAATGTTTTACAAGATCAAGAAATTAGAGAAGGCATTAAAGAATATTCTGATTGGCCAACTATACCTCAACTTTATGTAAAAAAAGAATTTGTTGGAGGATGTGATATAATCAGAGAAATGCATGAAAATGGAGAGTTAGTAAGTTTTTTTGAAGAAAAAAATATTA
>CACNQW010000052.1 GCA_902622745.1 uncultured SAR116 cluster alpha proteobacterium | reverse complement strand
AAACTAAAGATTTAAAAGATCAATTATTGCGTTCACTTGCAGAGAATGAAAATCTGAGAAAAAGAACTGCCAAAGAAATTGAGCAAATAAAAAAATATGGTCATATTAGTTTATTGAGAGATTTTCTTAACGTCGTTGATAATATGGAGCGTGCTGTTAAATCATCTACATCTCAAAATCAGACTGAAGCAGGGATGAAGAATTTAGTTGATGGTATTGAAATAGTATTAAAAGAAATGAAATCTCTATTAGACAAAAACCAAATTAAAAAAATTGAGCCTCTTCATGAAAAATTTGATTATAATTTTCATCAAGCAATGTTTGAAGCACCATCCTCTGATTATAATGAAGGATTAATCATTGAGGTAGTTCAACCTGGTTACGTCTTGCATGATCGGCTTATTAGGCCTGCAATGGTAGGTGTGTCAAAAGGTGAAGCAGTTGAAAATAAAAAAAAAGAAGAAAAAGATGAATAAATTATATTTTAATCTTGTATATTCAGTTACTTAACCCATATATCACATTAGTTATTTAATTTTATAATATACAGCTTAAGGGGAGAGCATTTATGTCTAAAGTCATTGGTATAGATTTAGGTACTACCAACTCATGTGTTTCAGTCATGGATGGAAAAAATCCTAAAATTATAGAAAATAGTGAAGGTGCTAGAACTACTCCATCGATGGTAGCATTTACCGATGATGAAAAATTAGTTGGACAAGCTGCAAAAAGACAGGCTGTAACAAACCCTGAAAATACTCTTTTCGCGATTAAAAGGTTAATAGGTAGAAGATTTGATGGTGAAGCCTCAAAGAAATTTTCAAAATTAGTCCCTTACAAAATTGTGTCTGCAAAAAATGGTGATGCTTGGGTAAATGTAAAAGGTCAAGAATATGCTCCTTCAGAAATTTCTAGTTTTATACTTCGTAAATTAAAAGAAGACGCAGAAGCTTATCTGGGTGAAACTGTAGATAAAGCAGTGATAACAGTGCCAGCTTACTTTAATGATGCTCAAAGACAAGCTACAAAAGACGCGGGCAAAATAGCTGGGTTGGAAGTTTTAAGAATTATAAATGAACCAACTGCTGCTGCATTAGCTTATGGCTTGGATAAAAAAGAAAGTGGTACTATTGCTGTTTATGATTTAGGTGGTGGAACTTTTGATGTATCTATTTTAGAGGTTGGTGATGGTGTTTTTGAAGTAAAATCTACAAATGGTGACACTTTTCTCGGAGGCGAAGACTTTGATCAAAGAATAATAGAACATTTAGCAGATGAATTCAAAAAAGAATCAGGTATTGATCTACGAACAGATAAATTAGCTCTTCAAAGAATGAAAGAGGCTGCTGAAAAAGCAAAAATTGAACTCTCTAGTTCAGCTCAAACTGAAGTTAATTTACCATTTATTACTGCAGACGCATCGGGTCCGAAGCATTTAAATATAAAATTAACAAGATCACAATTAGAAAATCTGGTTGATGATTTAATTACAAAAAGCATAAAACCTTGTAAGGAAGCGCTTAAAGATGCAGGTGTAAATGCAGACGATATAGATGAAGTAATATTAGTTGGTGGAATGACAAGAATGCCTAAAATTATCAAAACAGTAACTGATTTTTTTAAGGCTGAACCCCACAGAGGTGTTAATCCTGATGAAGTTGTAGCTTCAGGGGCGGCAATTCAAGGTGGTGTTTTAACAGGTGATGTTAAAGATGTTTTACTATTAGATGTTACTCCTCTGTCCCTTGGAATTGAAACCTTGGGCGGAGTATTTACAAAATTAATTGAGAGAAACACAACTATTCCTACAAAAAAATCTCAAACTTTTTCTACTGCTGATGATAATCAGTCTGCGGTTACTATCAAAGTCTCTCAAGGTGAAAGACAAATGGCAGTTGACAATAAACTTCTTGGAGAATTCAACCTAGAGGGAATTGCACCAGCACCAAGAGGAGTACCTCAAATTGAGGTAACTTTTGACATTGATGCCAATGGAATAGTTAACGTAAGTGCTCAAGATAAAGCCACAGGAAAAGTTCATAACATAACTATACAAGCTTCAGGTGGCTTAGATGAAACTGAAATTGAAAGAATGGTTAAAGAAGGTGAAGATAATTCTGAACAAGATAAATTAAAGAAGGAGGCTGTGGAAGTCAGAAATCAAGCTGAATCTTTAATACATAGTGCCGAAAAAACTTTAACTGATCTAGGTGAAAAAGCTGATGAAAAAATGAAAAAGGATGTAGAAAACTCTGTTACAGAATTAAAGTCAGTATTAGAAAGTGAAAATACTGAAGATATAAAAACAAAAACTACCGAGTTATCAAATGTGCTCATGAAATTAGGTGAAGTTGCTTATAAGAATAGTGAAAATGCTGCTGAGAATGAAACTTCAAATTCAAGTGAAGAAATTAATAAAGATGCCAAAAAAAATGAAGACGTTGTTGATGCAGATTTTGAAGAGATAAAACCTGAAGACGATAAGAAAAACGCTTCTTAATCTTATATTAAATAATGTCAAAAGATTATTATGATATTTTAAATGTTTCTAAAAGTGCATCTGATTCAGAAATAAAATCAGCCTATAGAAAACTTGCGATGAAATATCATCCAGATAGAAATCCAGATGATAAAACAGCTGAAAATAAATTTAAAGAAGTAAGTGAAGCTTACGATGTTTTAAAAGATAGCCAAAAAAGGTCTGCTTATGACCAATTTGGACATTCTGCTTTTGCCAATTCAAATGGTGGCCAAGGTCAAGGTTTTGGTGGGTTCTCAGGTGGTTTTTCTGACATTTTTGAAGACATGTTTGGAATGGGAAGGGAGCAAAATAAGCAAGGACCTTCTTCTGGATCAGATCTTAGATATGATCTTTCTGTATCACTTGAACAAGCTTTTAAAGGTGATCAAGTTGAGATCTCATTAAATTTACCCGCTCAATGTGACACTTGTGATGGCTCTGGAGCTAGTAAAGGTTCTAGGCCTGAAACATGTAATCAATGTGGTGGATACGGGAAAGTTAGGGCTCAACAAGGATTTTTTACTATAGAAAGAACATGCCCAAAATGCTCAGGTGTTGGAGAAATCATTAGCAACCCTTGTTCGAGATGTAGAGGTCAAGGAAGATTAAATAAAAACAAAAAATTATCAGTGAATGTTCCATCAGGAGTTGACAATGGAACAAGAATAAGATTAGCAGGTGAGGGTGAGGCTGGACAAAGAGGTGCAGATCCAGGTGATTTATACATATTTATAGATGTTAAAACACATAAATTTTTTGAGAGAGACGGTAGAGATGTATTTATACAAGTACCAGTTTCAACATTAGATGCAATTTTAGGATGTGAAATTTTTGTACCATGTATAGATGGAAAAAAAGCTAAATTATCAATTACTTCTGGCACTCAAACCGGAACTAGATTAAGAATGAAAGGTAAAGGAATGCCTTCGTTAAGAGGCGGGTCTAATGGTGACCAATATGTAGAAATTGTATTGGAAACTCCGGTAAATATATCAAAAAAACAACAAGATTTAATAAAAGAATTTATAAATTTAGGATCTGAGAAAAACATACCAAAAACGACTAAATTCAATAGAAACACATTTTAAAAGGAAATTTATGTCTGTAAAAATCTCAATTCCAGGTGGAAATGGTAGAATGGGTAAAACTCTAATAAAGGAGATTATTGAAAATGAAAACCTGGAATTAGCAAACTCCTATTGTCTTCCAAATGAAAAAGAAAAAGGGTTAGATTTAGGTACATTAGTAGGACACAACCCCATAGAAAAAATATTGACTGATAATGCATCGAGTATATTTGAAGAAACAGATGTAATAATTGATTTCACCGTCCCAGAAGCCTCTATTTTTCATGTAGAAGAGGCTGCAAATCATAAAATTCCAATAGTTATTGGAACAACAGGGTTCAGTAATGATCAATTTGATAAAATTAAGTCGTTATCTAATAAGATACCAATAGTATATTCGGCAAATTTTTCAATTGGGATAACTACTATGAAAAAACTTATAAATGATGCAACAAAAAACTTAGGTACTGATTGGGAAATTGAAATTTTCGAAACTCATCATAATAAAAAAGTAGATTCACCCTCTGGTACAGCACTTCTTTTAGGTTCAGCTGCAGCATCAGCTAGAGGCAAAAATTTGGATGATGTAAAACAATTTTCACGTCAAGGAATAATTGGAAAAAGAAAAAAAGATGAAATTGGTTTTTCAGTAGTTCGAGGTGGTAATGTAGTTGGAGAACACTCTATAAAATATTTTAATGGAGATGAAAGATTAGAGATTAACCATATAGCTAACAACAGGTCAATTTTTGCTAAAGGTGCAATTAGATCAGCAATCTGGACTTTAAATAAAAAGCCAGG
>CACNQW010000051.1 GCA_902622745.1 uncultured SAR116 cluster alpha proteobacterium | reverse complement strand
AAAACAGCTATATTTTGATATTTCTCATTATCTGTAAACAAATATTCTTTATCATTAGTTGAAGCATCAACAAAATTATGAATATTTTTCGAAACAGTATCTATCCAATCAAATTTTATTTTTTCAATACTTCCATTGCTCATTCTTATTGTCATTTCTGAGTCTCCAGGTGTGTCAGGATGTGAACTGTCAACTAGTTCTACCCACCCATTTTCTCCAAAAATTGTAACTCTTTGATAATGAGGTGTTTTTAAAATTGCCGTTATTTGTGTACTTAAACCTATTTCATGAACAAGTGTAGCACTAACAACATCTCCAGTTTTATACTTCAATGCTCTTTTTGCTGTTGTAGCAAAAACTTTCTTTACAGAACCAAATAACCAAATCATAAGATCAGTTAAATGTATGCCCATACCAGTCATTCCTGCAGCTGGAGCAACTTTAGGGTCAGTCCTCCAATTATCTAAAGGCAAATTTGCTAATTTATCATGACTGAAATGAGCTTCGGCGTACATAATGTTACCTAACAAATTATTTTCAACAACTTCTTTTAATTTTTGCCATCCATTTTCAAATCTACGTTCATGCCCAACACCTAAAAGAACATTATTATCTTTACAAACTTTAATCATTTCTTTTACGTCTGAAGGTATCAATGAAAGTGGTTTTTCACAAAAAACATTTTTTTTTAAATTAGCACATAAAATAGTTTGATCTTTATGAAATGAATTAGGAGTGCATAATACAATGCCATCAAAATCAATTAATTTAACAGCCTGTTCAAAGTCATTTGAAATATCTAAGTTAAATTTTTTTGCTAATTCCAAGGCTTCTTTATCAGGGTAAGGTTCAATTAAATTAACAATTTTAACTTTTTTAGATGATGATAACCTTTGTATCATCACCTTACCCCACCAACCTAAACCTGCAATTATAAGTTTAAACATAATTTAAGGATGAGGTATTACTTGATCATTTTGTGGAACTAACCAACCTTTTTGAACTGCTGGTCTTTCTGCCATCTCCTTATACCACCTAGTTACATTTGGAAATTCATTTAAGTTTATTTCTTGCCAATCAAATCTAGCAGTCCATGGCCAAATAGAAATATCAGCAATTGAATAATTATCGCCAGCTATAAATTGACTAGAAGATAATTTTTTATCCATGACACCATATAGACGCTTGGCTTCTTTAGAATATCTTGTCTCAGAATATTCTGATTTACCTTTATTATATTTTACAAAATGATGGACCTGACCAAACATAGGACCAATATTTGCCATCTGAAACATTAGCCATTCTAAAGTTCTGTAATATTCCTCTTTATTATTTGAGTTTAGAAGTTTTCCAGTTTTTTCAGCTAAATAAATTAAAATAGCTCCAGACTCAAATAACGCATAATTATCATTACTTCTGTCAACAATTGCAGGAATTTTATTATTAGGACAAATATTTAAAAAATGAGGCTGAAACTGTTCATCTTTTGCAATATTTATTGAATGTACTTCATAAGGTATTCCAATTTCTTCTAACATAATTGAAACTTTTCTTCCATTTGGTGTATGCCATGTATATAAATCTATCATTTTAAATCCCTTTAATTATTATAGTGTGATAACTAATCCACCTTTTGTTTTACGGCCTTCAAGTTCGTTATGTGCTTCAACTATTTTTTCTAATGGCATTTTGTCATGAATGTAAACTTTCAACCTACCATCGGACACACGACTATAGAGCTGATGCGATGCATTATTATATTCATCCCTATTTGCAATATAACTAAACAATGTTGGTCTTGTAACAAATAAAGAACCCTTAGCAGATAACATGGCTAAATTGAAATCTGTGATAGACCCTGATGCCTGACCAAACAAAACCCATAAACCCCTCGGTTTAAGACAATCCATAGATCCTGGAAAAACATCCTTAGCTACACTATCATACACAACATCACATTTTTTATCATTTGTTATTTTCATAACTTCATCAACAAAGTCATCTTTTTTGTAGTCGATAACATGATCATAACCTGCTTCGAGAGCAGTAGCAACTTTGTCAGGGCCTCCTGCGGTTCCTATCATTGTAGCACCAATTTCTTTTCCCCACTGCCCCATCAATTGCCCAACGCCACCTGCAGCTGCATGAACAAGAGTTGTCATGCCAGATGTTACTTTAGTTGTTAAATGTAATAAATAATGGGTAGTCAATCCCTTCAAAGTACATGCAACTACATCATGATCTTCTACTTCAACATTAATCTTAGCAGCATGTGCGGCATTAATAATCGCATATTCTGCATATGCCCCAACTGGAGTTACGTATGAAACTCTATCACCTTCTTTAAAATCCAATACATCAGAACCAACTGCATGAATATAGCCAACTCCCTCAGAACCAGGAATTTTAATATCATTGTTATTAGGCCATGGATATAAACCAGATCTGAAATATGTGTCTAAGTAATTAAGACCTATAGCATTGTTCTTTACAACAATTTGCCCATTTCCGGGTGTTGGAATATCAGCTTCAATTAAAGACATGTTTTCTGCTGGACCAAAATCTGATAAACTCACTACTCTTTGTTTCATAAAACCTCTCAAGAATTAAAAATTTGAAATTCATATAATAAATGAACCGATAACCCTTATAATACACATAAATCAAAAGAAAAAGTAATTATATTTCATAGATTTTTAAATTAGACAATTTTAGTATTTATTAAATTTGTAAATTATATAAATTGAAACATTAGTCACAATAATTTATTAATAATCATAACTATTTAAATTTATGGAGATATAAATGCCTTTAGAATTGAAAGACCTTCCTTATTCACATGACGCACTTGAGTCAAATGGAATGAGTAAAGAAACACTTGAATTTCATCATGATATTCACCACAAAGCATATGTAGATAATGGAAACAAATTACTATCTGGTACTGAATGGGAAAACAAATCATTAGAAGATATCATTAAAGGAAATTATGATAGTTCAAAAGTTGCTCAAAATGGTATATTTAACAATGTTTCTCAACATTGGAATCATACACAATTTTGGGAAATGATGGGACCATCAAACAATAACATGCCAAGTGAGTTGGAAAAAACACTAACAGATCAATTTGGAAGTATAGATAATTTTAAAAGCGCCTTTTGCGATGCTGGCGCTACACAGTTTGGCTCAGGTTGGTGCTGGCTTGTGAAAGAGAATGACGGATCACTTAAAATTACTAAAACAGAAAATGGGGTAAATCCGGTATGTTTCAATCAAACAGCATTATTAGGATGTGATGTTTGGGAACACTCTTATTATATTGATTTTAGAAATAAAAGACCTGCTTATTTAGAGAATTTTTTAAATAAACTTGTTAATTGGGAGAATGTAGCATCTAGAATGTAAATATTTAAATAAGGATATAAAATTTTGAAAATATTAACAGAATTAAAAATTACAATATCATTATCTTTTTTAATAGCGTTCATATTTATTTTATTTCTAGCCAAAAATGGCCAATTCGATCAAGCAGCATTCAACATTTGGTTATTCAGATGGTTTCATGTCATTTCAGGCATCATGTGGGTTGGAATATTATACTATTTTAACTTTGTTCAAATTCCAAACATGACTAAATTCCAGATGAGCAAAAACCTGCAATAAGTAAAGTGATTGCTCCAGCCGCTCTTTTTTGGTTTTGATGGGGTGCGCTTGTTACAGTAATAACGGGATTGATATTAGCTTATTTAAATGGATATTTACATCAAGCAATGACCTTTTCAGAGGATTTTTGGCCTATTGGTGTTGGAATGTGGTTAGGAATAATTATGCTCATTAATGTATGGGGTGTTATTTGGCCAAACCAAAAAAGAGCACTAGGTATAATTGAAGTGAATGCAGATACAAAGGATAAATCTGCAAAAAAAGCAATGTTATTTTCAAGAACTAATACATTATTATCTATACCAATGTTAGTTGGAATGACTGTAGCTCAGAATGGATTTGCTTAAATATTATTATGAAGGTATTAAATTTTAATACCTTCATATTCTTTTTGAAAAAATAGTGAAAATTCTTTTGCGCCTTTTTTAAAAGCTTTAGACCAATCTTTACCTGCGTCATCATCTGCATTATCTGAAATAAATTTAAAACAAATAAAATTTAATTTATTAATTTTACAAAATTTTGCATAGCTATATGCCTCCATATCAACAATGTCAGTAACTAAATCCGGAGAAGTCATAACAAAACTATCTCCAGTACCACAACTATATCCATTTTTATCTAATTGAACAAAAAGATCATTTTCAAAAGGAGTTTGACCTAATTCAAATCCTAAACCTCTTACATCCATATCTCTTTGGTAAAATTTGGAAACCTCAATTAAGCCTAAAATATTTTTATTTAATGAACCTGCTGTACCGTAATTAACAACATATTCAGGTTTATAATCAAAATAAGACCTTGAGATAGCAAAACTAGCATTAACCTTACCTACTCCAGTATAAATTATTTTCCATCCCGGAAGATAACTTTTTGGCAATTCTTGCTCTAATGCAACAAGTATAACTGTA
>CACNQW010000050.1 GCA_902622745.1 uncultured SAR116 cluster alpha proteobacterium | reverse complement strand
CAAAACATGAGTCATTTTAAATTTTGATTGTTGAATCACTAATTTTAGTTATCCAAAGAAAAATAATGTAAAAGGCTAAAATAAAAATTGGTATTAAAGCCATATAAAGCATCATATGCCATCCAATAGAAACTAATAGATTGCCTCCTAGAAAAGATGCAAATGCAACACTACCAAAAATTATAAAGTCAGTGACACCTTGAACTATTGACTTTTCTTTAGGGTTTGTACTCTTTGCAATAATATCACTTCCACCAACAAATAAAAAATTCCATCCTAGTCCACATAAAAATAATGATAACCAAAAATGATATTCAGTTTGACGCTTCAGTGCTTTTTGATAAAGCAAGATGTTGTTCAACTGTATCATAAGTGAGTTGATGAAGATTTTTAATAATATAGGCAAAATTAGATTTACTGGAATTTCTCAAAAAGGGAATGGCCCACGGCAATAATTTGGGTAAATAAGAATATTTTAGAAATAAAGGAGAAGATTTTGATAACAAGTAAAATGGTAAATTTCTTAATAGTCCTGGTGAAGATAGAGGTATAATTGATGATGCTGCTAACAAACCAGCGTTACCATAAGAAGTTTGGTTTTCGTTTCCTACATCAACTCTATCAATCAATGTTACATTAAAACCATTTCTAATTAAATTTAGCCCAGCAGATAACCCGGTAATTCCGGCTCCAACAATTAAAATATTTTTTTTCAATATTTATTCTAATCTATGCCATAAAGGCTTGTTTTATCGGCTTTAGGTCTATTATCACTTAATGGCTTACCATTAATTAAAAAATAATTATGCTCTGCTATATCAGTTACATAATCTCCAACTCTTTCAATACTTTTTGCGATAAATAAAATATGAGTTCCACTAACAATATTTTTTTTATTCCTACTCATTGATGCAAGAACTTCTTGGTAAAGTTTTGTATTCATTTTATCTATTACAACGTCTTTATCTCTAACTTTAACACTTAAATCACTATCTTTATCTTTATAGGCTATAATTATATCTTCTAACATTTCTTGAGTCACAAGTCCCATTTTACCAATATTTACACCAGGTGTATCATCAGAGCTTAATTCACATAATGCTTTTGTTCTGTTTGAAATATTTCTAGAATAATCACCAATTCTTTCAAAAATCGTTGATATTTTTAAAGCAGATATAACTCTTCTTAAATCTTCAGCTTGAGGTGCTCTTAGTGCAATTATTTCAAATCCTAATTGTTGGATTTTTTCATCCAAATCATCTAAGTTTTTGTCATTTGAAATTAACTGATCAATGTCATCAATATTTTGAGTTGAAAAATTATCAATTGAATTGACGAACTGTTCTGTTGCAAGTTTAGCTAATTTTAATAGATCTTTGTTCAATCTATTTAAATCATTGTCAAATGTAGATAATATATGATCGTTATTCATTTTTTATACCTTATCCTATTCTACCTGAAATATATGCTTCTGTTTGTTTATCTTGTGGGGTTGTAAATATTTGTTTGGTGAGACCTACCTCAATTAATTCGCCTAAATGAAAATAAGCAGTTCTTTGTGATACTCTAGCAGCTTGTTGCATTGAGTGAGTAACTATTACAATAGAGTAGTTTTTTCCCAGTTGGTGAATTAATTCTTCAATTTTTGCAGTTGCGATTGGATCCAAAGCTGAACAAGGTTCATCCATTAGAATTATTTCTGGGCTAACTGCAATTGCTCTTGCAATACATAATCTTTGTTGTTGTCCTCCTGATAACCCTGTTCCTGGAGACTGTAATCTATCTTTAACTTCATTCCACAAACCTGCATTTTTTAAAGACAGTTCTACTATACTATCTAATTCATCTTTAGTAGAAGCTAAGCCGTGAATTTTTGGACCATACGCAACATTATCGTAAATTGATTTTGGAAACGGATTGGGCTTTTGGAATACCATTCCAATTTTAGCCCTCAAAGGTACAACATCTACACTTGGATGATATATATCTTGGTCATCTAAAACGATATTTCCTTCTACCTTACAACCATCAATAGTATCATTCATTCTATTAAAACATCTTAAAAAAGTAGATTTACCACAACCCGAAGGTCCTATTAATGATATTATTTCTTTAGAGCCAACATCTAGAGATACATTATTTATTGCTTGTTTATCATGATAAAACACGTTTACATTTCGTGATGTTATTTTTGGGTTGTCTGCAAATATATTCCCAATTGTCTTTGTCTCTAATTTCATATTATTACTATAATTCATTATTACCATCTTCTCTCTAATTTATTTCTTAAAAAGATTGCAATCCCATTCATTAATATTAAAAAAACAAGCAAAATTATAGTAGCAGAACTAGTTTTATTAACAAACATCCTTTCTGCGAAATCAGCCCACATAAAAATTTGTACAGGAAGTACAGTAGCAGGTTCTTGGATCGAGTTTGGTATATCTACTATAAAAGCAACCATTCCAATCATTAATAATGGTGCAGTCTCCCCTAAGGCTCGTGCCATACCAATTATCGTTCCAGTTAACATGCCCGGAATGGCTAAAGGGATTACATGATGAAACATTGTTTGTAATTTTGAAGCTCCAACACCATATGCCGCATCAAGTATACTTGGAGGAACAGCAGATATGGCTGCTCTGGACGATATTATTATAGTAGGTAATGTCATTATACCCAGCACCATTCCTCCAACTAATGGAATTGATCTTGGCATACCAAAAACTCCAATGAATATAGCTAATCCTAAAATACCAAATACTACTGAAGGTACAGCGGCCAAATTATTAATATTTATTTCAATAATTTCAGTAATCCTATTCTTAGGAGCAAATCCTTCTAAATAAATTGCAGTTGCTACACCTATTGGAAAAGATAATATAAAACAAACAAAAAGTGTTAAAATTGATCCTATCAAAGCTCCCTTTACACCTGCTATTTCGGGAGATCTTGAGGCACTACCAGATAATATATAATCACTAAATTTGTAATCAACTAAATTTTTTTCAACGAGCACATTTACAAATTTTATTACAGTATCATTTATCCTTCTATCTCTTTCAGGTGTATCTCGTTTTATATATCCTCTTAAAAAACTATCAATGTCATCATCAAGTGCAAAAGTAATTGGAATTGTTTTTCCTAGCAATGAAGGATTTTCTAAAACCATTTGAGCTACTCTGATTTCAGCATTAGACGACAAGATTTTTTTTGCAGCTTTTTTTTGTTTTCTTCCTTTAGGATTTATTTCTTTATACAGAGCTTCTAAAACTAATTTCCTTGCATCGCCACTATAAAGAGAATCTGCTGATAAATCTCCTTTAGGATCCAATCTTTTTTGATCTAAGTTCACCTCTAAAGTAACATAATGTTGAAAAAAGCCTGGTATTCCTTTTGCAAAAATAGATGCAAAAAGAAATACTAAAAAAGATAAAGCTACAAAAATTGCAAATTGACCAATAGATTTTAATACAATATCTTTTCTTTTTCTTTTTTTTACATTTGATCTAACAATCTCTTCTGCTTTTTTTGCATCCATCAAAGTATAATTTTTATTATTATTACTCATATTGCTCCCTATACTTTTTAACGATGTGAAGTGCATAGAAATTTAAAATCAAAGTTATTACGATTAGTGTTAATGCTAAGGCAAAAGCTGATAATGTTTTTGCTGATTCAAATTCTTGGTCTCCAACTAAAATTGTAACAATTTGAGCAGTAACAGTTGTAACTGCATCCAGTGGATTAAATGATAGATTAGCAGCAAGACCAGCTGCCATAACCACAATCATAGTTTCTCCAATAGCTCTTGATACTGCCAATATAATACTTCCAATGATACCTGGTAATGCTGCCGGCAATATCACCTGAAGGACAACTTCATTTTTAGTTGAACCTAAAGCATATCCTGCATCTCTTATCGATTGAGGAACAGCATTTATCACGTCATCTGATAATGATGATACAAATGGTATGATCATGATGCCCATTACAAAACCTGCAGCTAAGGCTGATTCAGAAGCAACATCTAATCCTATTAAAGTTCCACCAGATCTTAACATTGGTGCAACAGTTAAAGCTGCAAAAAAACCATAAACTACAGTTGGTATACCGGCTAATATTTCAAGAAGTGGTTTAAATATAGATCTCTCTTTTTTTGATGCATATTCTGACAGATAAATTGCACTATATAAACCAATAGGAACAGCAATACATAAAGCAACAAAAGATATTAAAAATGTTCCTACAAATAATGGAACAGACCCATAAGAAGCTAGTCCTTCTTGTCCGGAACCAGCTCTTTCTGCACCTTCAAACTGAGGATTCCATGTAAGACCAAATAAAAACTCAGAAGCAGGAATTATAGCAAAAAACCTGAGAGATTCAAAAATAACTGAAAAAACAATTCCAACGGTAGTTAAGATTGCAAGTAATGAACTAAAGCCTAAGACATAAATAATTATAGTTTCAACAGAGTTTCTAGATCTTAAATCTGGATTTATTCTCCTAAAACCTAAAAAACCTCCTATTATAGATATTGAAATTGTTAAAGAGTAGTTAACAAAAAGTGATAAATTTGACCAATGTTGTATTTTTTCAGCTGCAAATTTTACCCAGTCAGGTTGTTCTCCAAAATAAATTCCATCTAAAATATTTTGTATTTGGGTCATTACAATAACTTTATTGTAATCATTAGAATTTTTTATACTTTCAGGAATATAATCATTTATTAAATAT
>CACNQW010000049.1 GCA_902622745.1 uncultured SAR116 cluster alpha proteobacterium | reverse complement strand
GAAGCTGCCATCTCCTGTATATTTTTATAATCTTCAGATAAATTAAATTCCATAAATCATCTCATGAGTAATTTATACCTCATTCAAAATTAATTCGGAAGCTTTTTCAGCAATCATTAAAGTTGGAGAATTTGTATTACCAGAAGTTATTGAAGGCATTATTGATGCGTCAACCACCCTTAATTTTTCTATACCATTTACTTTTAGATTTGGATTAGTTACAGAATCATCTCTTACCCCCATTGCACAAGTTCCAACTGGATGAAAAATTGTTGTTCCAATATCACCTGCCACTCTTTCTAAATCTTTATCAGTCTGATAATTTATACCAGGTGCATACTCCTCTGGATTATATTTTTTCATTGATGGTTGTGAAATAATTTTTCTTGCTAATTTAATAGAATCAGCTGCAACTTTTTTATCAGTTGCATGTGATAAATAGTTAGGATTAATTTCTGGCTGCACTTTTAAATCTTTCGATTTAATGTGAACTGAACCTCTACTTAAAGGATTTAAATTACAAACGCTTGCTGTTAGGCCAGGAAAATTATGAAGTGGGTCTCCAAATTTATCTAAAGAAAGAGGTTGAACATGAAACTGGACATTAGGCATTTCATATGAAGAATCTGACATTGCAAAAACACCTAATTGACTTGGAGCCATTGACATGGGACCTTTTCTTTTAAAAAGATATTCCATTCCAATTTTCATTTTGCCAAAAACTGAATTTATTTCTTGATTTAATGTTTTTGCGTTTTGTAGTTTATATATTACTCTAAGTTGCAAATGGTCTTGTAAATTTTCTCCAACATTTTTTGAATCGATTATAGGTTTAATGCCTAGTTTTATCAAAAGTTTAGGATTTCCAATCCCAGAAAGTTCAAGGATTTTTGGTGACCCAACTGATCCAGCAGATAATATAACTTCTTTGTTACATGAGACTTGAATCTCAGTTCCATTTGTTTTAATTTTTAAACCTGTAACAATCTTGTTCTTAATAATTAAACTTTCAACTTCACAATTTTTAAATATCTTTAAATTTTTTCTTTGTTGAATTGGTTTTAAGAAAGCTTTAACTGTATTTAATCTAAACCCATTTTTTTGATTAACTTTAAAGTAAGAAACACCAAAATTATTACCATTATTAAAATCTTTTATTTTTGGAATACCTGCTTCTACAGCAGCATTTTGGAAATCATCTAAGACATCCCAATGTAATCTTTGTTCATCAACACGCCATTCTCCTCCTTGACCGTGATACTCATTTGTTCCAGAAAAATTATCCTCAGTTTTTACAAAATATGGTAGAACATCGTCCCAACTCCAACCAATATTGCCTAATTGTCTCCAATGATCGTAGTCTTTGGATTGTCCTCGCATGTATATCATGCCATTAATAGATGAACAACCACCCATCACTTTTCCTCTTGGGTAGTTAAGATGTCTACCATTTAAACCTGGTTGAGAAGAAGTTTTATATAACCAATCAGTTCTTTTATTGCCCATACAATATAGATATCCAACTGGAATATGAATCCAATGATAATTATCACTTCCACCTGCTTCAATAAGAGCTACATTTAAGTTTTTGTTAGCAGATAACCTATTGGCTAACAAACAACCTGCAGTTCCGGCACCTACTATAATTATATCAAAAACTTGTTTATCCATTGTATTGAGTATAAGTTAGATATTAAAATTTTGAACAAAAAATTTTTATTAAATTAAATAAGGGGAAAATATGAATGATGATAAATTTAGTGATCTAAAAATTGCGAATATTTTATCCTCAGTAAAAACGATTGCAGTAGTTGGAGCCAGTAATAATTGGAAAAGACCATCTAATTTTGTAATGAAATATTTACAAAGGAAAGGTTATAAAATAATACCTGTAAATCCTAAGGAAGCTGGAAAAGAAATTCATAATGAATTATGTTATGCATCATTAAAAGACATCCCTATTAATATTGATATGGTTGATGTTTTTAGAAAAAGTGATGAATGTTTAGAATTAGCTAAAGATACAATTAAAATTAAAGCAAAAGTTTTTTGGATGCAAATCGGTATCTTTAACTCAGAAGCTAATGATTTAGTTTTGAAAAATAATTTAGATTGTATTTATAATAGATGCCCTAAAATTGAACATTCAAGAATATTTGGTGAGTTGGGAAGTGGAGGATTTTATTCTAAATTGATTTCATCCAAAAAAAATAAATTAACAAACAATAATGACAATTCAGGAAATTTTTTTAAATCAAATAATATAGAAACTTTAAGTATACACGCTGGAACGTCACCAGATCCAATTACAGGTGCAAGAAGTTTCCCAATTTATCAATCAACAGCCTTTGCCTTCGATGACAGTGAACATGCAGCATCTTTATACAATTTGCAGGAAAATGGTAACATTTATGGACGTTTATCTAATCCAACAACTGCAGCTTTAGAGCAAAAGATTGCAGCATTAGATAATGCTGTTGGGTCTTGCTGCGTTTCATCTGGCCATGCAGCTCAACTTATTGCTTTATATCCTTTACTAAGTCCAGGCAAAAAAATAGTTGCTAGTTCAAAACTTTATGGTGGTTCAATAACACAATTTACTAAAAGTTTTAAATCATTTGGATGGGAAACCGATCTTGTTGATATAACAAATTATGATGAGATAAAACAAGCCATCAAAGCAAAGAATGTTAGAGCACTATTTGCAGAAAGCTTATCTAACCCAGAGGGAGTTGTTTCCGACATAGAGAAATTATCAGAATTGGCCCATAATGAGGGAATACCTCTATTAATAGATAATACAATGGCTACACAAGCTATCTGTCAGCCAGCAAATTATGGTGCTGACATAATTATATATTCTACAACTAAATTTTTATCTGGTCATGGAAATGCTATGGGGGGTTGTGTAGTAGATGCAGGTAAATTTGACTGGAATAATGGTAGAGAATTTGAAAAATTAACTGAACCTGATACTTCATATCATGGAATTAAATTTTTTGAAACATTTGGCAACTTAGCATATATCAATTTTTGCCATGCTAGTGCTTTAAGAGATTTAGGTACTACTATGTCACCATTTAATGCTTATTTAACTCTGACAGGAATTGAAACATTAAACTTAAGAATGCAAAAACATATGTCAAACGCAGATGAAGTTGCAAATTTCCTAATAAAACATGATAAAGTAGATTCTGTATCTTGGAGTGGCTTTCAAAAAAATAAATCATATCAATTAGCAAAAAAGTATTTTAAGTTTGGTTTTGGATCTGTCTTTACAATCTCAGTTAAAGCTGGGTTTGATGGAGCTAAAAAAATTGTTGAAAATTGTAATTTATTTTCACATTTAGCAAATGTTGGTGATACAAAATCTTTAATAATACACCCGGCTTCAACAACGCACAGACAATTGAACCCTAAAGAGAGGGAAATATCTGGTGCGGGGGATAACGTCATTAGATTATCAATTGGATTAGAACACAGTGATGATATTATCAATGATTTAAAAGTATCTTTGGATAATCTCTAATTTTCCCATTTGGGTTCTCTTTTTTCTAAAAATGCTTCTATGCCCTCCTTAGCATCTTTTTTTAACATATTTTGAGCCATAACTTCAGATGTATATTTATAAGCTTTTTCTATTGGCAATTCGGCTTGTTTATAAAATGCTTCTTTCCCAATTCTAACAGTTGAAGTTGGTTTAGATGCAATTAATTTTGCAAAGTTTAATACTGTTATCTCTAATTCGTTTAAAGGAACTTTTTTATTAATTAACCCAAAATTAACAGCATTCTCAGCATTCATACTTTCACCAGTTAACAACATTTCCATTGTTTTTTTTCGACCTAGAGATCTAGAAACCGCAACCATTGGTGTAGAACAAAATAAACCTATATTTACGCCAGGAGTTATAAAAACTGCTTCATTGGATGCTATTGCAAGATCACATGTTGCAACTAATTGACATCCTGCCGCAGCTGCGACCCCAGGTATTTGAGCTATTACCGGTTGAGGTGATTTCATTATTTTTAACATAAGATCTGAACACTCATTAAAAAGTTCGGTAAAAAATTCTTTATTATTTTTATTTTGTTTAAGCTCTTGTAAATCATGCCCTGCCGAAAAACCAGGACCATTTGATGAGATTATGATTGCTTTCACATTTGAATCATTTGATAAATCATTAAATTCACTATTTAGATGTCTTATCACATTTAGAGATAATGGGTTGTATTTTTTACCATTAGTCAGCGTTATTTTAGCAATATTATTTGTAATTTTTTTTGTTTCTATAAATTCCATATTAAAAAAATAAAATTGTTAGATGCTTATTTATACATTTAAGATAATCTAAATTAATGAATAAGACAAATAATGTTGCTATTTTAATTCTTACTGGTATTGCAGCACTTACAATTGCTGTTGGAATAGGGAGATTTTCTTATACTCCTATTTTACCTTATATGATTTCTGAATTAAATTTAACCACAACAGAAGCAGGCTTAATAGCTTCTTCAAATTATTTAGGTTATTTATTGGGTTCGTTAATTCCTATTTTCCCACAATTTCCAAAAAATATCCGATCAATATTTATTTACTCAATCTTTATCTCTATCATATCTCTTTTTGCTATGGGCCTAACAAATGCTTTTGAGGTATTTATACTCATACGCTTCATACATGGAATTTTTAGCGCGTTTGTATTAATATTAGGAACATCTCTAATAGTTTCACATGTTCAAAAAAAAGGTAAAATTTTTTTAGGAACTGC
>CACNQW010000048.1 GCA_902622745.1 uncultured SAR116 cluster alpha proteobacterium | reverse complement strand
CTTTTGAACGTTTTCTTAAGTCATCTTTGTTTTTGGCTTGTATAAACCATGTCGAAAATGTGTCCCCATTTTCTTCATAGGTTAGATCGTTTTTATGTTCTTTTGTATGTTTTAAATCATACAATTGAGCAACGGTTTTAGCTGCTCTTTTTAAAGATGGGTGTTTTGTTACATCGGAGACCTTTTCATCTCCAATATATACTATTCTTCCATCTTGTAATTGCTCTAGATGATCTTTTCCTGTTTTAATCATTAAAAATCCTCATCAGTTTTATAATAATGTAATTCAAATAAAGTACAGCCTTTTTCAGATTTAAACGGCCCATGATACACTCCAGGGGGCCTGCAAGCATAAGTAGCTGTATTGAATGAGTTTCCGCCATTGCCGTTTTTATCGTTACCAACAATTAAGTCACCAGAGACTAAAAAAACTTCTTCCCAATGATCATGTACAAATGGTTCTTTTGTATAGACACCAGGATCAAATCTCAGTAACCTTGATCTGCTTCCTGTTTTAGTATTTTCGTTAATATCAGAAGCTAAGATTTTTTGTTTAATTCCTTTTGGATATCCTAAAGGTGTTTCCCAACCATTTTCATTAGATACCATTTCAAATTCAATGTGAGGTTTTCTATTCATATTAAGAGTATTATATTTTTGAATTTAATTGTCTAGTTCATATTCGCCAGATAGAATTTTTCTTCTTAAAATTTTACCTGTAGGAGATTTTGGTATCTCTTTTATAAAAACATAAGCTTTTGGTCTTTTAAAATTAGATAAATCTGAATTTTTACAAAATTCATCTAATTCATTAAAATTAATTTTTTTATTACTTTTGATAAAAGCGGTAACTTTTTGGCCCCACTTTGCATCTTTAAGTCCAACAATTACCACTTCATTAACGTCAGGATGTAGTGAAATAACATTCTCTATTTCTATTGGAAAAACATTTTCACCACCAGTAATAATCATATCATCAACTCTTCCAGTTACGTACAGATCACCATTTTCATCAAAGTATCCCGTGTCTTTAGTAAAATACCAGTCATCAATAATTGAACTTTTGTCAGCATCAGGTCTTTCTAAATAACCTTCAAAAGCTTCATCATTTTTTATATATGCTATAATTTCACCTTCTTCATTTATTTTTGTTTTAGAATTTATATTTTTAGAATTTATCTTGATAACTCTTATATTTTGGTTTATTCCTGCCTTTCCTGCAGACCCAGGTTTGTTTAATGCGTTAGGTTCTATTGTAAAGGTATAAATTTCAGAAGAGCCATAATGATTTATTAATTGAGAAACTGAAAAGCTATGCTTTATTTTTTTTATTAACCCGTCTGTCATTGGTGCTCCAGCAAATCCTAGCTTATGACATGTTAACAATTTTTCTTTTTTAAAGTAGGGGGAATTTATCAAATCGTGATAAAGCGTAGGGACTAAATATAAAGATGAAATTTTATTTTTATTAATTAACTCTATAGCTTCTTGAGGATTATATTTAGATTGAGCAACAAAGTTACCATTTACTAATGTCATAGATAATAAAGATCTTACACCCATTGTATGATATAAGGGCATTACACCTAAAGTAGATTCATATCTTTCATATCTATTTTGTGCGATGTGAGCTATCGCAGAACTTCTTTCTGCAAAATGAGATCTTGGAACACCTTTTGGTTGGCCGGTAGTACCTGAGGTATATAGAATAATTGAACAATCTTTATAATGAGCTTCGGATGAAACAAATATCTTTTTCAAGTTAATTAAATTTTTAAAATTTTCATATTTTGAAATTTGTGAGGATATTGAAATTTTAATAATAGAATTTGATAAATTAGATAAATTTATTTCTTTTTCAGAAAAGTCATCAAATATAATACATTTTGATTTTGAATTTTTTAAAAAAAAAATTATTTCTTCAGATTTTACTCTCCAATTGATTGGAACTATAACAATTCCAATTAGTTGACATGCCCAGTGAATTGTACAAGCCTCAAAGGTATTTGGTAAAAGGGTCATTAACCTATCACCTTTTCTAAGCCCCATTTTTTTTAACGAGATCGCTAAACTTGAAATTTTATTTAACCAATTTGAATAATTGAGATGTTTGTTTTGATACGTTATTGCTATAGCTTCAGGACAACGATCAACTGATGATAAAAAAGTTGCACCTAAATCAATCATTTTTTGATTTTTTGAACCTATTTAAAAACACTTCTTCAACTGCTTTGACTATGCCAGTATAACCGGTACATCTACAAATATTACCACTTAATTTTTCTCTTATTTCTTCTTCTTTTAGAAATTGTTTCTTTTCTAAAAGGTAGACTATAGTTGTTATAAAGCCAGGCGTACAATAGCCACATTGAAGGGCATGATATTTTTTAAATGCCTCTCTTAAATCATCATAAGAACTGTTTTCTGATATACCTTCAATAGTGGTTATTTCACTATTGTCTATTTGAGGGGCTAGCATTAAACAAGATCTTACAGGTTCGTTATTAAACAATATTGTACATGCTCCACAAATACCATGTTCACATCCAACATGAGTGCCGGTCATGCCACAATCAAATCTCAAAAAATCACTTAAAAGTTGTCTAGGTTTTACTTGTTTTTGAATTAATTCATTATTGAGTTTGAAACTTATTTTTAACCTATTGTCATCATTGTAGATTATCATATAAAAACTTTTACAGTATTATACTATTTTTTTTTAATTTCTCCGCGTTCAATTGTGAATGTTCGATCTAACATTTTTTCATAATGTTTTTCATTACTTTCAGCAACTAAAGTAGTAACGCCTTGTTTTTTTAAATTATTTAAGATTTCAATAATTCTTTTAGTCAGTGCTGGTGCAATACCTTCAGTAGGTTCGTCTAATAACAATAATTTTTTACCGACCATAAGAGCTCTTGATAAAGCTATTAATTTTTGTTGTCCACCAGATAAACTTGTAGAAGGTCTGTCTTTTAAATCTTTGGCTTCTGGAATGATTTGATATATCCATTCAAGTCTTTCATTCCAATCATCTAGACCAACTGCCCATACTGGTATCATTATATTTTCTTCAGACGACATAGAGGGTATTAACCTTCTATCTTCAGGCATATAACCTATTAACATTTGAGCTCTTTTTTCAGAAGGATGAACAACTAAATCTTCATTTTCAAAATTTATTTCCCCAGATTTTGTTTTTAGTATACCCATAATAGTTTTGAGCAACGTAGTTTTACCTGCGCCATTTCTTCCAATCAAACCAACCATTTCTCCTTGACTTAGATCAAGAGAGGCATTTTTTAAAATTCCAACTGGACCAATATCTACATTAATTTTATTTAGTGACAACATTATACTATCCTAATTTAACCTAAAACATATTGAATTACTTTTTTATCTTTTAAAGCTTGTTTTGGTGGCGCATCACAGATTATTTGGCCTTGATAAAAAGCCATTACTCTATCAACATACCTCTCAACAATCTCCATGTCGTGTTCCACGAAAAGGACTGTTGTACCACTTTTCTTAAGAGCAGAAATAACAATATCCATTATTCCAAATTTTTCCTCTACAGATACACCCGAAGTTGGTTCATCAAGAAGTAAAATTTTGGGTTCACCTACAACTGCCATAGCTATATCAAGTAATTTTCTCATACCTTGAGATAGGGTGCTTACTATAAGATCTTTTTGCTTGATAATATTATACTGTTTTAAAATTTTATCACATTCTTTTGATAAATTTTCATCATCTATTGGGTTAAGAAGTTGAGACCCACTTTTTTTGGCTAATGACATTGCAATCATTAAGTTTTGTTTAACTGTCATAGACATAAAAACTTGACTAACTTGAAATGATCTACATACACCAATATGTGTTGCTTCTCTTGGTTTGATGCCAGTTATATCACTGCCATTAAACTCAATGGTACCGCTTGTTGGTTTTAAATACCCAGTTATCATATTTACAAAAACTGTTTTGCCTGCACCATTTGCACCAATGATGCCAATTATTTCTCCTTCTTTAACGGAAATATTAATATCTTCAGCAGCAATAATTCCCGAAAAAGATTTTTGAAGATTACTAGTTTTCAAAATCTCTTTAATAGCCATTTTACTTTTTTTCTTTCTTAAAAGGATTTATTTTTTGAAATAATGACCATAAGCCTCCAGGTAGAAAGAAAATTATTGCAAGTAATGTTCCTCCAATAATCATTTGCCATGCCTGAGGTGCAAACTCATAAGCATATGTCCTAATAAATTCAAAAAATATTGCTCCAACAAATGGAGCTAGAATATTACCTAAGCCAGCCATTATTGTAACAAAAACTAATTCACCAGATACACTCCATAAAACCATTGAGTCCGGGTCAACTTGTCCAAGAGCTGCGGCCATAAGACCACCAGCACCTCCAGCTAAACAAGCAGAAATAACATATTTTATGTGAATCGCTTTTTCTACTGAATAACCTAGATACTCGACTCTAATTTCATTATCCATGATAGCAGTTGTTAAATGTCCTAAACTTGACCTTAAATATGCATGGGCAAATATTAAAGACAATATAACAACAAACCCAATAAAGTAAAAAAGGCCAAATCTACCAAGTTCAAACCCAAACATCGTTGAAGGAGAAATCGACATTCCATCTGTTGAGCCTAAAAATTCTGCCTTAGCAAGTAGTCCATATAAAACCATGGAAAAAGCCAAAGATAGCATTGCAAAAAATATTTCTCTATATCTTCTAAGAATAAATCCAAGAATAAATCCTAACAATCCCGCAGCAGC
>CACNQW010000047.1 GCA_902622745.1 uncultured SAR116 cluster alpha proteobacterium | reverse complement strand
ACTTTTACTAAATTCATTTAAAAAATGTGAAGAATATATTAATGAAACATCTGTTGAATTGTTTTTGAATTGTACTGACGGAAATGAATTTATAGGAAAATCAATAAAATGTGAAAAAAAAGAACCTACTATGAGAGGTTATCCATTTTATTTTCATTTTGAAAATCCAAAAACTTTGAACAGTTATTTTTTATCAAATAAACAAATAAAAAGTAGAAATATAAATTATAATGAAAAAAAATCTCATATTGAAATAAGATATATTGGTACTGTTTACAAAGATAATTTAATTTTAATACATTCAAAAGGTAGAAGAGAGTATAACTGTAATTATTTGTCTTCAATTAAAGAAATAACTAAAGATTTAAAAAAGTATATTAAAAAATGAAATCTGTAGAATTATGAGAAAAGAACTTAAATTATTTTACAAAGTCATAAGTTTTGAAACTTTGTGTTGGGTTTTATTATTTATAAGTTTTATTTATTTCTTTTAAATTACTTCTTAATAGAACAAATAAAATTATTAAAATATTCTCCTATAGAATTTTTTTGAATTGTAATCCATTCACCAACTTCATTTAGTGTTTTTGACTTTCCCATACCCATATGTTCTTCAAAATACATATCTCTTAAAAATCTTGTTTTGAATTTTTTACAATCTGTTTCAAAATAGATAATGTTTGATTTTTCACCATATTTATCAATTTTTTTATAATCTCTTAACCTCAAAAAAAATCTTTTATCATTTTTTATAGTTAATGATTTCATATCTACATAAAAATCACCATTATCTGATTTGGTGATGAGTTTCCAATCATAATCACCTAAACAAATTGAAGGAAAAATGAAAATAATTAATGATATTAAAGTTCTAAACATATGAATAAGTTACTATAAAAAATTAAATTGTGAATTATTTAAATTTATTTATATGTACCTTAGAACTCATTCTGTTACTGTGGAATAGTCGTGTAGGTATGCAAAATCCTGACGTCAAAAGACGAACTATAACTTAATTGAGGAACTTTAATAGAAAAAGTTAATTCGGGGAACTCATGAAAACATTTGTTACTTTCATATTATATTACCCACGCTTAACACTGTTTTTTCTAATCTTTAAAGGTTTCTTGATTTCTTATGTCTACGCCTCAGATTTACCACCTTGCCCGTCTAAAGGTCCCTACCATGATTGCTTTGGGACTTATGTCTGGGTTACCGAGAGTAAAAAAGGAGATAAATATGTAGGAGAATTTAAGGATAATAAAATGCATGGATACGGCACCTTGATACGTGCGCCTGGTACGGGGTTTGTTTTTTCTGGAGATAAGTACATTGGACAATGGAAAAATGGAGCAAAACATGGACAAGGAACTTACATTTGGTCTGATGGTGATAAATATGAGGGTCAATGGAGAGGTACTAGGTTAGGAGGAGTTGCGGAAGGCAATGGTATTTTTACTTGGAAGGATGGACCTGTTTACACTGGTCAATTTTCAAGAAAGGGACCAGGTGAAAATGGAAAACATGGAAAGGGTAAAATAGTATTTACTGATGGGAGAAGTTTTGAAGGTAGATGGATAGATGACTTACCGTCAGATGGTATATTAACTGGTAGAACAGGGCAAAGGATCTCATTGGACTATGGGTGGGATAGAGGAAAATTCAGGAGAGGACGCGTATACAAGATAAAAATTACATTTGGTACTGGTGCAACTTTTATAGGAGAAGTTGATAGATGGTATAATCCGACTAAAGGTAAGTTCTTTGATAAATCAGGAAATGAAGTTCAACCGAAAGATTTCTTAGATTTTTTTAGTGTATCTGCTTTTTTTAAATAATTTTAGGCAGCATTTTATTGCCAACCGTATGCAAAAAAATTGTCACAACCACCTGAATCAATAAAAAATCCTTCAGACGCATTCAAAATTGCTTTCATTTTTGTTGAAAGATTGAATCTCCCATGTTCACCTTTTTTTACATTGTTAGGCAGGTAGTAATAATAATCTTCTGGAAGTGTAGGCATTAATGCCTTTAATTTTCCTGATTTTCTCTCTTTTTTTGACGTAACTCTTGCAAGTTGACTCCCAACGAAATTTACAAACCTTCCGCTACTTAAAACCTTGGTGTTTTTAAATCGCTCTGAGTGGGTTTTTTTACTGTCCATATTAAGAGCATCAGGAGAAAAAGTTCTTAAAACATAGTACTGAGTTCCATATCCGTTACTTATGCCAACTTCAAAAAGAAAAGAAGGGACTTTTTTATAGTTTAGAGTTCCAAAACCATAACCTGAACCTGGATTATCAATAGTAATAGTTACCTCTTGATCTTCCTCACTTGTAAGTGTGCAGAGATTTTCTGCGCTTGCAGAAGAAATTAAAATGACAGACATTATTGCAATAAAAAAATTTTTCACAAATTTTACTTCTTAATGTTACTAACTATCTGCAGATTAACAAAAATATCTGAAAAAATCTAATCGTCGCTTTTGACCATATTAATTAGAGTTCTATCAAAAATATCTAAATAAAAATCAGAACGAACCTCTGGATACTCTTTTTCAAACTTTTCGTCCTTCAATCTTTTCTTTTTCACGATAGAATGAACGTGTGCACCTCTGAACTTTTTTCCACGGACAGATAGATAACCTTTTTGGTTTAACCACTCAGCAATTTGGTCAAAGGTTTTTTCTTTGAACAGTAATTGTTTCATAGAGGAAAAATTGATACTCTGAGTATAGAGGAACGTTTAAGTGTGGAGTTCTTTGACTGATAGTAAAACAGAAGAAAAAGTTGGTGTTTAAAAGTGCATACCCACATGTGTTATTCAAAACAGTCGAGTAAAATATTGAAATCATTGCATAAAATATTGAAAAAAGTCGTTTTGGTTGGGTTTTTATTTACTTGCCCCTCAATTTTGAGTGCTCAGTATATTGATACCAAATGGACCGTCACAGGATATTTTGGGGAGTTGTGGTTCGCCAAGGAGGAAGACATTCTCGGCAAACACCAGCAATTTTACAAAGGATGGGCAGACGGTGTTTTTTATTCCTGTGATTACGCAGGGCAGTCTGCAACTTATAACACTCATACAATTAGAGAATTCCTTGTGAACAAGGAATTTGAACTCGTCAATCAAGAGAAAGCGTTTTCTAAAGTTTTTGAAGAAAATGGTCTGATGAATGAAAGTACAAAAGTCTTTGTTCATCGGATTACATGCAATGGAAGTAAAGTTGCCGACAGGAAAGTGTTGTACCCTTTCATAACAGTAGATGGTTCTAACAAGGCATTTTATGTCTATGAAGGAGCAATAATTACATTCACTTTTGAAAAGTGAATCACTTCCTCACACTAGTATTCACTATTTCTTAAATCCGAAATCACTCATCAAAACAGTCTTATCCACTACCTCCATACTGAAGTTTGACCACACCGGCGGATACTCTCGGTTCAGAAACTCTTCCTTTGCTAATCTCTTTTTCAAGATTGAATGCACATGAGTTCCTCTGAACTTCTTACCTCGCACTGTCAGGTATCCTTTATTGTTCAACCAAAATCAGCAATGGCATCAAAGGTCATGCCCTTCTCTCGATGCTTTGAGATGGTCTGATAAAGGAATAATTGTTAATCAGAGTAGTGATTGCCGGTTAGAGCAGGGGGCGACATGTGATTGAAAAGTTGAATGTTACATCGGCAAACCCAAATACCCCCTTCACACCGTAAAAAAGATACAGTCGAATAGGTTTCCTAAAAATATTTTTTTAATATTGCAATATCTAAAGTTATACAAAAGAATATAAGCATGAAAAGGATTAGTAAAGCACATTGGATTTGGGGTCAATTTGTAGATAGGGATATGGATTACCTTAATAGTATTAAATCACATGTAAATAAAAAATTAAAAGGACCAAATTTCGATATACACCTAACATTATTAGGCCCATTTATGTCTATGGACAAAGACAAAATAAACGAAATTAAAAATATATGTACAAACCTGAAACCAATAGAAATTTTTGCTAAAAGATATAAGATAAGTAACAATTTTTTTACTTCTTTTTTTATAGAAATAAAAAAATCCTCTACTTTAATAAATTTTAGAAATTATTTGCGCGGTTCCTTGCAAGAAAATCAATTTAGTTCATTTTCACCACATGTAAGTTTAACTTACGGTAACTTCCCAATAAAAGAAAAAAATATAATTAAGTATGAGTTGTGTGACTTAAACATAAAAATTATTCTGAATAAAATTTGTATAGTAGATGTAAATGAAGATAAGTTTTCATGGAAGATAATTAAAACTTTTGTTTTATAGGAAAACCAGTGGGTTACAGTCGAATAAATTCAGAGGTTTTTATCGTAGATTTTAAAAATTTGAAAACAAATTTTTTAATAAATCAATTAGAGGTTGATACGTATCCTTTATGAATAGTAGTTTGATAATTATTTTTTCTCATATCAATTATTTTATTTATTGGTCTAATTTCATTTAAAAAAGCTATTAAGTTAGCTTCATCTTCTTTTGATCTTTTCTTACTTAATATTGTTTTAAAATTCTCAATTGATCCAAAATTTTCTTTAATTGTGAAATCATCAATATTGTATTGTTTAAAATTTCTATTTATATGATTTTCAACTAATGTTATTTTAATAGACATATTTTCACCTCATATAGTCTTATAAGGATTAAGAGTGATATTGGGAAAACTAAATTTATTAATTTAGTGAATTATCAATTAATTGAATAAAATTTAATCAGAAGTTTAAAATTTTGTTTAAACTCTAAACACAAATTTTACTTTTTTATAA
>CACNQW010000046.1 GCA_902622745.1 uncultured SAR116 cluster alpha proteobacterium | reverse complement strand
CATTTTCAATTAATTGAAGTGTATTTAAATCAATTTTTTGTCTCTTATCTTGATTGGAAATTATAAGTTCATTTTTTTCAATTTTAATTAAAGAGTCGTTTCCCATGTTGCTAAGTCTAAGTATTTTAGATCTTAGTTTAAATCCTGCATTGTACGCAGCTTTTCCAGTTACATAAGTTTGTCTAGAAGCTGAGGTTTTACCACAATCAGGGGTTAAAAATGTATCTGGGCTAACTAGGTTTATGTTTTCAATGGACACACCAATTGCATCCGCTGTAATTTGTGCAATGACCGTATTTGAACCTTGTCCAATATCTGTTGCCCCTTGATGTAAAGAGATTTTGCCATCTTTAGTTAATCCAATTTTAATTGTTGATGGGTTAGGAAGGGCTGTGTTACCACAACCATACCAACAAGTAGCAATACCAACACCTTTTTTATATCTTTTTGAGGTTTTATTAAAAGTAATGTAACTTTCTTTTTTTTGTTTCCAATTTTCTTTTAAGGCTTCTAAACAATCAATAATTCCTACAGAATCTAATTTTTGACCACATACAGTTTTATCACCATCTTTTAATGAATTCTTTAATCTGAATTCTAATTGATCAATCTGAAGTTTGTCGGCGAGTTGATCCATTAATGTTTCTTGCAATGCTGTTGCTTGTGGAACACCAAATCCACGAAATGCTCCAGCAACAGGGCCATTGGTATGAATTGCTCTTCCAACAGCTTGGTAATTTGGAACTCTATATGGTCCACTTGCATGAACTGGAACACGGTTAGCAACTGTAGGTCCCCAGCTTGCATAAGCACCAGTATTAAAATCTCCAGAAAAGTTTATTGAATTTAAAAAACCTTTACTATCACATGAAATTGAAGAACTCATCAATCCAGGATGTCTTTTTGTTGTTGATATCATGGATTCATTTCGGGAATATACAATCCTACAGGGTTTTTTTGTTTTTAGAGCTACTAGGCCAAGATAAGGTTGAATTGATATATCTAGTTTTGACCCAAATCCACCGCCAGTTGCAGAAGGTATTATTCTGATATTATCTGGCTCCATACCTAATATTTTAGCGGTATCATCTCTATCCATATAGGGGGCTTGTGTACAGGCTTGTATAACTAAAACATTTTTCTCCATCCAAGCTGACCCCGCTTCAGGTTCAATGTACGCATGTTCAACATAAGAAGTTTCTAAAATTCCATTTACTTTAAATTCAGTAGAAACATTTTTTTCAGGATCTCCAGTTAAAACCTTCCCAAAAGTTAAAATATTATTTTCTAAGTTTTCATTTCCAATTTTAACTTTAGTGTTTAAGGAGTCGTCAATTGTCATTACATCATCATCTTTTATCCAGGTGATAGGAAAAGTATCTAGATTTAAATTTTTAATACTATCATATGAACCAGCTATAATTGCTACAGCCTCTCCACGAAAATTGACTTTCTTTTTTGCTAAGACTGGTTGGTCAGCAAATGGTGGAATAACACCAAAAATATTTTTCCCTGGTATATCTTTTTCTGTTAAAACTATCTCGATTCCATGGTTTTTTTCGATCCAGTCTTTATAATTACCAATTGTAAATGATGCTCTGTTAAATGGAGATCTTAAGACTTTAATTAGCAAAGAATTTTCTGGTGAAAAATCATCTCCAAATATTTCAGTGCCATCTAACTTTTTTTCACCATCAATTCTTTCAATTCTTTTCCCAACCTCTTTCATGTTATTGGAAGAAGTATTTTTATTTTCTGTAATTTTATTAACATTCATTACTGCGTTGATAATTTTTTGATATCCAGTACATCTGCATAAAACTCCAGAGAGAGCAAATTCCACTTCTTCTTTTTTCGGAAATTTATTTTTTCTAAGGAGCGCAAGAGCAGACATGATTATTCCAGGGGTACATATCCCACATTGAGCGGCACCATGAATTGATAAAGATTTTTTTAAAAGAATAAATTGCTTATCTTCACAAACTCCCTCGATGGTTTCAATTTTTTTATTTTTGATTTTTCCTAAAGTTAAAAGACAAGAGCAAAAAGGATTATTATCCATTAAGATAGTGCAGGAACCGCAATCACCAGCATTACAACCAACTTTTGTCCCTTTAATTTTCTGGCTTTCCCTTAAAAATTCACTCAGTCTGACATTTAAATTTTCAATAGATGAAACTTTTTTTTTGTTTAATGTAAATTTTATAGTTTCTTTGTGAAAATTCATCTTGCAATCTCTTGTTTATTGATAGCATCTTTAACAACATCTTTTATTAATAACTTAGATGCTTTTAATCTATAAACGTGTGTTGATCTTATGTCGGTAATAGGTGAAATTTCGTTTAACTGACTAAAATCAACTTGATTAAAAATATCTTCATTTATGTCTTTTTTAATTAATTGACGTTCTATTGAAAAAATTCTTTTTGCTACCTCACTACATGACCCAACACTAATAGAAATATCTTCTATAATATTGTTTGAAATAAGTATACGACAAGCTACCATGGAAATTGATATTACAAGATATTTTCTAGCCCCAATTTTTCTAAAAGATGAGCTTCCATTTTCTTTTTCTTTTGGAATTATTATTGAAGTTAATATTTCACCCTGTTCCAGTTTTGTTTTTCTGGAACCCAATATAAATTCATCTATAGGAATAATTCTTTGATTATTTGCAGATGATAATTCTAACTTTGCATCTAAGGCAAGCAAGCACGGTATGCTATCAGCAGCTGGGGACGCATTACAAATATTACCACCAATTGTCCCTAAGTTTTGAATTTGTATTGAGCCAACTTCCTTGGCACATGCTTTTAACATGTCATAACAACTGGGCAAATTTTCATTTATTATATCTGTCCAAGTTGTAGCAGAACCAATTTTAGTTTCTTTATTATTAAACTGAAAACCTTTGATAGACTTGATATTAGTTATGTCCAATATATTTTTATCTAAAGACATGTTATTTGTTATTGGAAATAAATCAGTACACCCCGCAGCAATTGTTAAGTCACTGTTGTTTTGTAATACATCAAGAGCAGAGTTCAAGTCATTTGGTTGAAAATAATTCATTATTGATTTTGCAAATTTTAAATTTTAATCATATTGTAAATTCTTATTTTATTATTAATCAAGTAATTTGTTACATATTATGGCCCAGATAAAAGATAATTTAGTTGGAATTGATGTAGGGGGAACTTTTACTGATTTAATTTGTTTTGATTCTAAATCAAAAAGTTATAATTTTACAAAAGTTTTTACATCTGCAAAAAATCAATCACAGGGTGTTTTGAATGCAATTGATAAAGCTTCAATTAATTTAAAAAAGCAAGACCTTATAATTCATGGAACTACTACTACTACAAACGCTTTACTTGAAAGAAAAATTTCAAAAACAGCGTTAATAACTACAAAAGGTTTTAGAGATGTTCTTGAGTTAGGTAGAAGAACAAGACCTTTCCCTTATGGATTGATAGCAGATTTTAAACCACTAATCCCTAGAAACTTAAGATTTGAAGTAGAAGAGAGAATTGATTTTAAAGGCAATGTTTTAAAGAAACTTAATGAAAGTGAATTATTAAAAATCTTAAAAAAAATAAAAGAATTAAATTGTGAATCCATAGTGATTCATTTTTTACATTCATATGCCAACTCTTATCATGAAGTAAAAGCAAAAAATTTAATTTTAAAAAATTGGGCTAATAAGTATGTTACAGCAGGTCATGAAATACTCTCAGAAAGCAGAGAATTTGAAAGAGGTGTAACAGCTTCGATTAATGCTTCAGTCCAACCCATACTTGAAAATTATATTTATGATTTACAACAAAGACTTAGAAACAATGGTTACAAAAAAGAACTTCTAGTAATGAATGGTAATGGAGGAACTGTTTCTTCAAAAATTGTTTCAAAAGAAGCTGCAAAGACAGTAATGTCAGGTCCAGCTTCAGGAGTGATAGCTGCAACATATGTGAGCAAATTATCAAAAGTTAAAAATATAATAACCTATGACATGGGTGGAACATCTACTGATGTGTCACTTGTTGTAAATAACAAGCCAGCAGTATCTTCTGAGACTGAAATTGAATATAGTATGCCTGTTCACGTTCCTATGGTTGATGTAAGAACAATAGGTGCAGGAGGGGGGTCAATCGCTAAGATTAATGAAGCTGGCTTACTTGAAGTTGGTCCTGAAAGTTCTGGATCTGATCCAGGTCCAATATGTTATGGAAATGGAGGAAAAAATCCTACTATATCAGATGCAAATTTTTTACTTGGAAGACTAAATCCAGAATCTTTAAATATAAAAGAAAATATTAAAATTAAAGAAGATACAAAATCAATTTTAGAGAATGAAATTTCTAAAAAATTAAAACTGAATAATTACCAATCTGCAGAAGCAATTCTTAAAATAGCAAATAATAAAATGGCAAATGCCATTCGTATGGTTTCAATATCTGTTGGAGAGGACCCAAGAGAATTTAATCTTTTTTCTTTTGGTGGAGCTGGTCCAATGCATGCTTGCGAATTAGCAAGAGAATTAGATATTCCAAAGGTTTTTATACCTGCTAGGCCCGGACTCACAAATGCTCTTGGTTGTTTAGTAGCTGATTTGAGACAAGATTTTACACAAACACTTAATATTTCCTTAGAAGAAACTAATATAAAAAACTTACACTCTATCCTAGAAAAATTTAAAAGTGACGGGGTTTCATTAATAAAAAAACAAAAAGTTGAAATTGAAAAATTTTATTTAGAGTTTAGCTTAGATATGCAATTTTTAGGGCAAACTCATATTATTAAAATTCCTCTTAAAGATGCAAAACCTTCTAAAAATTTTATCAATAAGGAGTTTGAAAATATTTATTTTAAGAGATTTAAAGTAAAGTTAGAAAAAATTTTACCAATTATTGTTAATATAAATGTATCAGTCATTGGCAAAAGAAAGGAACTGGACTTAAAAAAATTGATTAACTTTACCAAGAATGAAAAAATTTCTTACAGAAAAGTTTATTTCAATGGAAAGTGGCACAGAACACCCATTTATTTAAGAGAAAATTTATTCCCTAAATTTAAACAAAATGGACCTGCAATTATTGAACAATTAGATACAACAATTGTAATACACCCCAAGGACAATTTTTTTGTGGATGATTTTGGGAACATTATTATTGAGATATATAATGATTAAAATTGATAAAATTACATTAGGTGTAATTCAAGCTGGTTTACAACAAGTTTGTGATGAAATGGATCTCTCTTTTTCACGTTCTGCTTTTTCTCCTGTGATATCAGAAGCAAATGACAGGTCAAATGGAATTTATTCTGCAATTAATGGAAGCTTGATTTCGCAGGGGTATAACGGTTTACCGGTCTTTGTTGGTACAATGGAGTATTCTACTTCTGAAATAATCAGACTTATCAAAGAAGAAAAAGTAGAAAAACCAGATCCTGGTGATATTTACATAGTAAATGATCCTTATTTGGGTGGCACTCATTTAATGGATGTAAGGTTTGCAAAACCATATTTCAGAAATAAAAAAATATGTTTTTGGTTGTCAAATACTGGACATTGGCCTGATATTGGTGGGAGTGTCCCTGGAGGCTTTTCTGCTTCTGCTAATTCAGTAGAACAAGAAGGATTAAGATTACCACCTGTAAAATTATTTAAAAAAGGTGTTTTAGATAAAGAGATTTACTCAATTATTTGTTCAAATATTAGGATATCTGAACAAAGGATAGGTGATGTAAAAGCACAAGAGGCCGCATTACTGGTTGGAGAAGAAAGATTAAATCATCTATTTAATAAATTTGGTGATGAACTTATACATAATTCCATAGAGGAACTCAGAAAAAGTGGTTCAAATCAAATGAAATCATTTATAAATCAAATTCCAAATGGCATTTATAAATCTAAAGCTTACGTTGATAGTGATGGCATTAAAAATGTCCCTTTAGAAATAAATCTTGAGGTAAAAAAACAAAAAGATAAACTTATTTTTGACCTTTCTAAATCTTCCCTACCATGCATTGGTCCTATGAACTCAGTGTTTGCTACGACAAAAAGTTCAATATACTTGGCAATGAGACATATATTTCCTGAAGTTGCTATAAATGGTGGTGCTTTTGAACCTTTAGAAATAAAAAGGCCTTCAGGAACATTTTTAGATGCAGTTTATCCTAGGCCAGTTTCTGGGTGTGCTGCAGAAGTTTCACAAAGAATTGCTGAAGCAGTTTTTTTAGCTTTTGTTAATGTTCTAAAGAATAGGGTTACAGCTGCTCCTGCAGGAAC
>CACNQW010000045.1 GCA_902622745.1 uncultured SAR116 cluster alpha proteobacterium | reverse complement strand
ATTATTACTTCAGGTGGAACAGGATTAACAGGTAGAGATATAACTGTAGATGTTTTAGAAACTTATTTTGATAAAAAGATCGATGGGTTTGGTGAATTGTTTAGATTTATATCTTATAAAAAAATTGGCACTTCTACTATACAAAGCAGAGCTATTGCAGGAACAAAAAATGGAAAATATATATTCTGTTTGCCTGGCTCTCCTTCTGCCTGTAATGATGCTTGGGAAGAAATATTAAAATTTCAGTTAGATATTAGACACAAGCCATGTAATTTTGTAGAAATTTTGCCAAGATTGAATGAAACATAAAAAGTAAAATAGTGTGCCAGATCTTTGTGAAGAAAAAAATTATCTTAATAATTTCGAGAGAGTAATGATTGGTGTTGATGAAGTAGGCAGGGGCTGTTGGGCAGGACCAGTTTTGAGTTGTGCGTCATATATTTATCCTGCAAAATTTAAAAATTTACCAAAAATAAATGATTCAAAAAAAATGAGTAAAAGGGATAGAAGAAAAATATTAGTATCTTCATCAACTTTTTCCAAATGCGCCATAGGATGTTCAACAGTAAATGAGATTGAAAATTTTGGAATTAATGCAAGTAATGATTTAGCTGCACTAAGGGCAGTTGTTTTAATGATTCAAAATTTTAATCTTATAACTGAAAAAAATTTATTTTTTGACATATTTTTAGATGGAAATAGAGTGCCAAAATTTAAAATGTTTAAAAAATTATATGATATTATTGGAAAAAGAATAAAAATTTTTTGTATTGTAAAAGGAGATACTAAAGTTATGTCGATAGCTCTGGCTAGTGTAATAGCAAAAGAGACACGAGATATAATTATGTGTCAACAACATGAGATGTATCCACAATATAATTTTAAAAATAATGTTGGTTATGGAACAAAAGAGCATAGAGAAATGATTATAAAATGTGGAATAACAAAAATTCATAGAAAAAATTTCAAGCCTATTAGTACAATATTTTGTAATTAATTAAAAAAAAATTCTACATATTGTTTGTAAACATACATTATATTTTAAGTTATTGACTTACTTGAGTTTTTATAATTTTATCAAATTTTATTAAGTATTTATCAACAAGATATAAACAATGAATATTGAAAATTTAAAAAATAAAATTATTCATGGAAACTCTTTGGATATTTTACAAAAAATTCCTGATCAATCTGTTGATCTTATTTTTGCAGATCCCCCTTATAATTTACAGTTATCAAAAACTTTATTCCGTCCAGACCAAACTAAAGTGAATGGTGTTAAAGAAAACTGGGATAATTTTGACAGTTTTGAACATTATGACGATTTTACTATGAGTTGGCTAAAATGTTGTAGAAAAATTTTAAAATCAAATGGTTCAATGTGGGTAATAGGTTCTTATCATAATATTTTCAGAATTGGTTATATGCTTCAAAATTTAGGATTTTGGATGTTGAATGACGTAATTTGGATTAAGACTAATCCAATGCCTAATTTTCGTGGAAAAAGATTTACAAATGCACACGAAACTATGATTTGGGTTTCAAAAAATAAAAATTCACAATACACTTTCAATTATGAATCAATGAAATCTCTTAACGGTGATTTACAAATGAGATCTGATTGGGTTCTACCTATTTGCAATGGCAGAGAGAGATTAAAAGATGAAGATGGTGTAAAAATTCACCCTACTCAAAAACCAGAGAGTTTAATAAGTAGAATTTTATTAGCTAGCACAAATGTTGATGACATTGTGCTTGATCCCTTTTTTGGAACAGGAACTACAGGTGCTGTAGCAAAGAAATTAAATAGAAATTTTATAGGTATTGAACAAAATTTAAATTATGTAAATTCTGCTAAATATCGTATAAATAATACCAAAAAAATTGAGCATGTTGAATTAATTCAAATGCCGCCAAAAGAAAAAGTTAAAAGAATACCATTTGGATCACTTATTGAAGAAGGGTTAATTATACCAGGTGAAATCTTAACAGATTTAAGAAAAAGATGGACTGCAAAAGTCAGAGCAGATGGAAGTTTAATTTCTAAAGACAATAAAGGTTCTATTCATTCAGTAGGCGCCGCATTACAAGGTCTTCCTGCTTGTAATGGGTGGACATTTTGGCATATCAATAGATCTGGTCAATTAATACCGATAGACCATTTGAGAAATACAATTAAACTACCGGTTCAAACTTTTTAGCTGTAGTCTTCGTTCATGTAGAACTGGTTCAGTATAACCTGATGGACTTGTTGTACCTTTAAAGACAAGGTCAACAGCTGCTTGGAAAGCAAGAGACTTATCATAGTTATCAGACATTTTCTTGTAATTAGCATCATTTTCATTTTGTTTATCAACAATTTGAGCCATTTTTTTTAATGATTTAAGAGCTTGATCTTTTGTAATAATATTATGATGTAACCAGTTTGCTAAATGTTGACTGGATATTCTACATGTTGCTCTATCTTCCATTAAACCTATATTATTAATATCAGGAACCTTTGAACATCCAACACCTTGATCCACCCATCTAACAACATAACCAAGAATACCTTGTGAGTTATTATCTATTTCCCTCTCTATATCTTCTGGAGACCAGTTATATCCAAATGCAATTGGAGGAGTAAGAATTTTTGACTGTAGGTCAGAGTTATTACTTTGATCACTTATTTTTTTCTGTTCCTCAAATACGTTAACTTTATGATAGTGAAGTGCATGTATAGTAGCAGCTGTTGGGCTTGGCACCCAAGCTGTATTTGCACCACTTTTAGGATGTTGTATTTTTTGTTCGTACATATCTTTTATCAGATCTGGCATTGCCCACATACCTTTTCCGATTTGTGCTTTACCAGATAGACCGCATTTTAGTCCTACTAAAACATTATTTTTTTCGTAAGCGTTAATCCATTCAGCACCTTTAATCTCTGCTTTGGGAATTATGGGCCCGCCTTCCATTGCGGTATGTATTTCATCTCCAGTTCTATCTAGAAATCCAGTATTGATAAATACAAGACGATCTTTAGCATGCCTAATACACTCTTTTAAATTTATTGTAGTTCTTCTTTCTTCATCCATAATACCGATTTTTATAGTATTATTTGGTAATCCAAGCATATTTTCAACTGCAGCAAATAATTCAATTGTAAAAGCCACTTCTTCAGGACCATGCATTTTTGGTTTTACTATATATACAGAGCCGGTTTTAGAGTTGTTCTTTCCATTTTTTATATCAAACATGGATATCATAGTAGTGATAACTGTATCCATAATTCCTTCGGGTACTTCTTTATTTTCAGAATAAATAATAGCCGGATTTGTCATTAAATGCCCAACATTTCTAATGAGCATTAAGGACAATCCTGATAAATGTAATTCACCATTTTTTGTTTTGAAAACTTTTGTTTTGTTAAGTTTTCTTACAATTTTTTTCCCATTTTTTTCAAAAGTATCTTTAAGATCCCCTTTCATTAAGCCAAGCCAATTCTTATAGGCTAAAACTTTATCTTCTGCATCAACAGTAGCTACAGAGTCTTCACAATCTTGAATAGTAGTTATTGCAGATTCAAGAATAACATCTTGAAGAGAAGACTTGTCATTTGACCCAATTAAGGAGTTTTTATCAAATGATAAGATAACATGAAGATTATTATTTTTTAAAAGAACTTCATAAATATCTTTATTAATTTTATTGAATCCAATGTATTTATTATTTTCTCTCAAATTTGTTTCAGTATTATCTGACAGTTTTATTGTTAACTCGTTATCTATTACAGAATAATTTGTAACTTCTGTGTGAGATCCATTCGAGAGAGGAAAATACTTATCTAAAAAATCTTTAGCAAAAGCTATAACCTTTTTACCTCTTTTTGGGTTATAAACATTACCTTTTTCACAACCATTTTCTTCAGATATGACATCTGTACCATATAGTGCGTCATATAAGCTACCCCATCTAGCATTAGCTGCGTTTATAGAATATCTTGCATTTGTTACAGGAACTACAAGTTGTGGACCAGGAATATTTGAAATTTCCATATCTACATTTTCTGTATTGATTTTGAAGTCTGGACCTTCAGGAACAATATAATCAATTTCTTTTAGAAAATTGATGTAGTCGTTATGGTTATATGGTTTATCTTTGTTTGAAATATAATATGCATCAATTTTCTTTTTTATATCTTCTCTCTTATTTAAGAGATTTTCATTTTTAGGTGCAAAAACTTTAATTACATGATCAAAATCTTCCCAAAACTTATCAACATTTAAATCCAACTTATTAAGAACTTCATTTTCCAAAAAATGACTTAACAATTTTGAAACTTTTAAAGAGTTTTTAATTTCTAATTCTTCCATGACTTACCTTTATAATTAAACTTACGGATTATAATTTATACTTAATTGCTCGCTTTTCAATAAAGCTTTTACTTCCTTAAATAAATTTACAAAATTTTCCTCTGTATTGCCATCGATTCTTACTATTAAAGCATTTTCTGTATTACTTGCTCTGATTAAAAACCAGCCAACATTTAAATCCACTCTAATTCCATCAATAAAATTACAATATTTGATAGCATATTTATCTTGAATTTTAAGTTTTAAATTTTCAATTACACTAAATTTTTTATCATCAGAACATTTGATTTTTATTTCCGGTGTAGAAAAATTATTTTCGAAATAATTTAAAAATTCATCTAATTTATAGTTTTCTTCAATTAGTGCTAAAAATCTTATGCTTGAGTAAATAGCGTCATCATAACCATAATATGTGTCGCCAAAAAAAATATGACCAGACATCTCACCTGCAAATTTAGAATTAATCTGTTTCATTTTATTTTTAATGTGAGAATGTCCTGTTTTCCAAATTAAAACGTCATAGTCTAAGTTTTCTAGAAATTGTTTACATTTTTGACTGGATTTTACATCTAAAATAATAGGATATTTTTTTTCAGCTATAGATTGAGCTAAAAAAGTTGTCAATATATCGCCTGCAATTAACTCTAACTTATTGTTTACAATACCAACTCTGTCTCCATCTCCATCAAATGCAAATCCAAAGTCAGCATTTTGTCTTTTTACTTCTTGTTTAAGTTTTACTAAATTATTTTCATTACTAGGGTCTGGATGATGATTTGGAAAATTACCATCTATCTCTGAATACAAAACAGTATTTTCACATGGTAGTAATTTAACAATTTTATTGATTATATTTCCAGTAGCACCATTCCCACAGTCCCAAATAATTTTTTTGTCTTTTAAATTTTTAGAATTAGATAATGGCATCATAATCTGTTCTATGTACTTTTCATCTAAATCTAAACTTTCAATAGCGCCATTCATGTTAATATTTGAGCCTGATTTAGCTTTAATTGCTAAATTTTGAATATCTTTTCCAAAAAATGGTTCATTTTTTACCATCATTTTAAAACCATTATAATCTTTAGGATTATGACTTCCTGTAATTTGAATTGCACCATCAGCATTCAAATGGTGACTACCAAAGTATAAAATGGGTGTTGGATTTAATCCTAAATCAATTATATGACAGCCAGATTTACTTAAACCAAATAGTAGTTGTTTTTTTAAATTTGGACTTGATAATCTTCCATCCATACTTATTACAATCTTTGTTTTGTCATTAAGATTTTTTTCTTTGCAAATTAATCCAAAAAAATAACCAATCATAAAAGCATCTTTTTCATAAAGAGTTTCTTTAATTATGCCTCTGATATCATATTCTCTTAAAATGCTAGCATGAAAATTATGTTTATATACTTTCATTAAATTAATGTTTTTAACCAATTATTAAGGTCAGAATTCAAATCTTTTCTATCTAAAGCAAATGATATATTAGCTTGTAGAAATCCAAGCTTTGATCCACAGTCAAATCTTTCATTTTTAATTTTATATCCGAGACAAGGAACTCTATCTAGTTGGGAAGAGATTGCGTCAGTGAGTTGTATTTCATGACTTGTGCCACGTTCTTGTTTTTCTAATACTTCAAAAACTTTGTGATTAAGAATATACCTCCCGATTATTGCTAAATTACTAGGAGAATTTTCTAAAGAAGGTTTTTCAACCATTTGATTTATTTGCACTAAATCTTTATCGCTGTTATCGACTTTTACAATGCCATAGGATGAAACTTTTTGTTTATCAACTTCCATAATAGCAACCATGTTTCCGGATGTATAATTTTTAATCATTTCTTTTATTGTTGATTGTCCAAAAATTAAATCATCAGCAAGTATAACGGCAAAGGATTCATTTTGAATCAGGTGTCTTGCACACCAGATTGCGTGACCCAATCCAGCAGGTTCTTGTTGACGAACATAGGCATAACTTCCAGGTATTTTTAGCATTTCTTGAGCAGAAGCTAAAGTATCTCTTTTTCCTTTTGCAAGAAGATTATTTTCTAATTCAAATGAATGATCAAAATGGTTTTCTATTGCTGATTTGCCTCTACTTGTAACAAATATAAATTGCTCAATACCTGCATTTGCCGCTTCTTCAACAGCATATTGAATAAGAGGTTTATCAACTATAGGGAGCATTTCTTTAGGCATAGATTTGGTAGCAGG
>CACNQW010000044.1 GCA_902622745.1 uncultured SAR116 cluster alpha proteobacterium | reverse complement strand
TAGAAAAATCTGGCGTGAATACATCATCAAGTTATGAGAGTAATAATGATGATCCTGGATTACCAGATGATTACATACCAAAGAAAACAAGTTATTTGAAAGAAATAAATGAAAAATCTAAATTAAATTCCAAAATTTCAAAATTAAACTTTGATCTAGATAATATTATTTATACTTCATTAAAACAATATAACTCTAACTTTAGTAATCAAATAAATGACAAATTATATGACGTAAACAGTTTAATGGTTCAAAATAAAAATATTGATAAAAAATCAAATGTATTTAAAAAAAATGATCCCAGGAGAATTTTTAATTTAGGTAATCGTTTATGGCATTCAGATAGTTCATTTAAAAAAATACCCGCAAAATATTCTTTGTTATCCTCGAAAACAATTGTCAAAAAAGGTGGAAATACAGAATTTTCTGACATGAGATTAGCTTATGAAAACCTTGAAGATGACATCAGAAATAAAATTGAAACTTTATATTGTGAACATTCATTAATTTACTCAAGGCAAAGACTTGGGTTTGATATGGAAAAAGAATTATCAAAAAACGAAATTAAAAACTTTAAACCAGTACTTCAACCAATGGTTAGAAAAATTAAAGAAAATAAAAGGAAAACAATATATTTATCAAGTCATATCGGAAAAATTAAAGGATGGCTAAGACCTGATGCAATGTGTTTTGTGGATGATTTAATTGAATATGCAACTCAAAAAAAGTTTAAGTATGTACATAAATGGAAAGTTAATGATTTAATCATGTGGGATAATCGTCAAACAATGCATCGTGTAAGATCTTTTGATGATATTAATGAAACAAGGGATATGAGAAGAACTACAATTGAAGGAGAAGAGGCTCTTATTTGAATTTTTTTCTCATCATTGTAAATGAATTTCTTACATCATCTAAAATATCTTTTATATTTTCAATTCCAACATAAATTCTTAAATATTCCCCTTTAGGTACATAACTTGTATTAATTGTTCTGTTAGATTTTACATCAGTCATTGTCATTAAGCTTTCGTAACCACCCCAAGAAGCTCCTTTTCCAAATAAATGACAATTATCTGCAAAATATTCAGCCATTTTAGTTGTAATATAATCTTCAAATTCAATCCCAAATATTCCACATGCACCACTAAAATCTCTTTTCCATAATTTATGATCAGGATGTTCTTTTAAAGCAGGATGATAAACTTTTTTAACTTCTTTTTGATCACTTAGAAAATTTGCTAATTTAATAGAGTTTTCTTGAGATTGTTTAAGTCTTAATGGTAGAGTTCTCAATCCTCTTAATGCTAAAAATATATCATCTGGCCCAACGCATTGCCCTGAGTTTCTTTTCCATCTATTTATTAAGCTAAGATATTTTTTATTACATACAGTTACACCCATCATAACGTCTGAGTGCCCACCTATATATTTTGTTATTGCTTCGACAACAATATCAACACCAAATTTGAGGGCATTAAAATATAACGCTGTTCCCCATGTATTATCAATAATCGTAGTAATTTTGTATTTCTTAGCCAATTTTACTACTTCATTAATATCTATGATTTCAAATGTATAGCTTCCTGGACTTTCTAAATAAATCACTTTCGTATTATCATTAATTTTACATTCCAAATTAGATATATCTCTTGGATCATAAAAATCATACTGTATTTGAAATCTTTTAAACTCTTCTTCAACAAATCTTCTTGCAGAACCATATACACAATCAGGTATTAAAGCATGATCAAATGACTTTAAAACGCCCATAAAACAATTTGTAATTGCTGACATCCCTGAAGGAGCTAAAACACAACCATTTGCACCATATAATTCAGAGATAGCTTTTTCTAATGCTTCAGATGTTGGTGTACCATTTCTTCCATATGTATATTTTTTTCCACTTCTATCTTTATAATTTTTCATGGAGGTAGAAAGAATCGTACTTGCATGATAAACAGGTGGATTGACAATACCGTGATTTTCTTGAGGTTTTAATCCAGCATGTGCAGTAATTGTCTCAATTTTTTGTATTTTTTTCTTTTTCATACCAGTTAAGCTTTAAATTTAAGATTTTCCTTGAATAATTAATAACATCATGTACAAAATTAGTCATTAATTCATGAAATGTCATGACAATTTTTATGGAGGACTATAAATGAAAATAAAAGCACTTTTAGCGGCTTCAGTCGCTGGAGTAATGTTTGCTGGATCTGTTCTTGCAGGCACACTAGACGATGTCAGGGCTAGAGGTAAGTTAAATTGTATTATTAATACTGGTTTAGCTGGCTTTGCTGCACCTGATGATAAAGGAAATTGGCAAGGATTTGATGTTGATTTTTGTAAAGCAGTTGCAGCTGCAGTATTAGGTGATGCTAATAAAGTGTCATATACTACTGCTACAGGCAAAACAAGATTTACAAAATTAGCAGCTGGTGAAGGTGAAATTCTTTCTAGAAATACAACTTGGACTTTTTCAAGAGATGTTGATTTAGCTCAAACTTTTATTGGTGTTAACTACTATGATGGCCAAGGTTTCATGGTACCAAAAAAATTAGGAGTAAAATCTGCTAAAGAATTAGATGGCGCATCTGTGTGTATTCAAACAGGTACTACTACTGAATTGAACCTAGCTGAATTTTTTGCTGGTAATAATATGAAGTATAACCCCGTGCCAATTGAAACTAATGCTGAAGCACAAGAGTTATATAAAGCTGGTAGATGTGATGTATACACAACTGATGCCTCTGGACTATATGCTACAAAAATGAGTTTTGATAATCCTGCAGCTCATGTTGTGTTACCAGAGATAGTTTCAAAAGAGCCTTTAGGCCCTGTTGTAAGACATGGCGATGATCAATGGGCAGATATTGTGTCTTGGGTGTTAAGAGCAATGATGTCTGCTGAAGAAAAAGGTATAACATCAAAAAACGTTAAGAAATTAGCTGCACAGGATAATAAAGACAAAGAAATTAATAGACTTCTTGGTAAAGACCCTTTACAGGGATTGTCTAAACTTGGTCTTTCTGCTGATTGGGCGGTAAATGTAATTAGTCAAGTTGGTAATTATGCTGAAAGTTTTGAAAGAAACTTATATCCTCTAACAATTGTAAGAGGTATGAATGCACTTTACAAAGACGGTGGATTACATTATATACCACCAATTAAGTAAGCTATAAATCTAACAAATAAAACGCCTCATTAAGAGGCGTTTTTTTTATTTATTTTAATGTTATATTAGAATAATTGTATTAAAGAACATAAATTGTATGATCAAATTATGCTGAATGTTTTGAAAATTTGGAGAAATGAAAAGTCTCGTGAAATAATTGTTCAGGTTATCGTTTTAATTATATTTGGATGGTTTATTTCTTGGCTTGCCGGAAATGTTTCTGGTAATTTTGAAAGATTAGGAAAAGATCTAAGTTTTGAATTTCTTTTTATTCCAGCTGGATATGATATTAATCAATATTTAATTTCTTATAACAACAGAGATTCTCATTTAAGAGCTGCTATAGTTGGGTTACTTAATACTGGGTTAGTGGCTATTTGTGGTATAGTTATAGCAACAATTTTTGGACTTTTTTTAGGGGTTCTAAGATTATCGAAAAATTGGTTAGCAAATAGAATTGCTTATTGGTATGTGGAATTCACCAGAAATGTACCAATTTTACTTCATATTTTATTATGGCATGGAATAATTATAAATACTCTGCCACATCCAAAACAAGCTATTGATATTTTTAATGTTTCTTACTTAACAAATAGGGGGTTCTATATACCAAAACCTATTGCTGAAGTTGGAATTGAATTATTTTATTTATTTACTGTAATTGCGATTATATTTGCAATTTTATTTAGTAGATATTCAAGAAAAAGACAAGAAAAAACAGGAAAACAATTCCCAGTTTTCTGGATAAATTTAATGGTAATTATTGTATTTCCTTGCATGGCACTTGCATTTAATAACTTTCCCATCTCTTTTAGTATTCCAGAGTTAAGAGGTTTTAATTTTAGAGGTGGTTTACATTTAAGTCCTGAATTAATAGCATTAACATTTGCTTTGGCAATTTATACTGCGGCGTTTATTGCGGAAATTGTTAGAGCAGGGATTTTGGCAATTCATAAGGGACAAAGAGAAGCTGCGGAATCTATTGGATTAAAGCCTGATAGAGTAATGAATTTAGTGATTTTACCTCAGGCTAGACGTGTTATAATTCCGCCTTTAACTAGTCAGTATTTAAATTTAACAAAAAATTCATCATTAGCTATAGCTATAGGTTATATGGATTTAGTTGCAACTTTAGGTGGCATCTCTTTAAACCAAACTGGAAGAGAAATGGAAACTATGGTTTTAGTTTTACTTATTTATTTAGGTATTTCTCTAAGTATATCTTCATTAATGAATTGGTATAATTATAGAGTTAAATTGGTGGATAAATAATGGTTTTTGACAAAAATAATTACGCTCCTGGAACTCATCCTGATTTACCTCCGCCACCAGGTACAGTTGGAGTGGTTGGCTGGTTAAAAAATAACCTTTTTTCTTCATTAAGTAATTCTATTTTAACAGTACTATCTTTGTACCTTATGTATCTCTTGATTGAAGGAAGTTTGAGTTGGTTTGTAGTTGATGCAGTTGTAAATGCCAATGATAAACCAGGTTGTAGAAAAATAGCTGATGGTGCTTGCTGGGCAGTGATTGTCAAAAGGTTCGATCAATTTATTTATGGTTTTTATCCCCTGGCTGAAAGATGGAGAATAGATATATCCTTTTGTTTGTTATTTTTCGCAGCAGCACCATTGCTTTATCCTGATATTAAATTTAGAAAATACATGCTTGTATTAAGTTGTTTATATCCTTTTATTGCGTTTATTCTAATCAAAGGAGGGTTTTTTAATTTATTAATGATTGAGACCAATCTTTTTGGTGGAGCAATGCTTACTGTAATTATAGGGGTTACTAGTATTGCTTGTTCTTTACCTTTGGGAATACTTTTGGCTTTAGGTAGGCAATCTAGATTAAAGTTAGTAAAAGTAATAAGTGTTTGTTTTATTGAATTTATGAGAGGAGTTCCGTTAATAACTCTATTATTTGTTGCATCAACAATGTTAAATTATTTTATGCCACCTGGTACAAATTTCAATTTACTTATAAGAGTAATTATAATGATGACTTTTTTTTCAGCAGCATATATTGCCGAAGTTATAAGAGGTGGTATTCAAGCTATTCCGAAAGGACAGTATGAAGCAGCTGATGCAATAGGTTTGACATATTGGCAGACAACAAGGTTCATTACTCTTCCACAAGCATTGAAAATTTCAATACCAGGCATTGTTAACACATTTATTGGTCTTTATAAAGATACGACATTAGTTGTAATTATAGGTCTTTTAGATCCACTTGGAATAGGTAGGGCGGCACTTGCAGATACTAAATGGAATGGACTTTCAACAGAAACGTATTTGTTTGTCGCCGTTATATTTTTTATAAGTTGTTTTGCAATGTCTAGGTATTCTTTGTGGCTAGAAAAAAAATTAAGCACAGATCATAACTAATTGTTTTAAAGGAATAAATATGAATAGTAAAAATAAAAATTATGTCATCAAAATTAATGAAATGCATAAATGGTTTGGGACATTTCATGTGTTAAAAAATATTAATTTAGAAGTTGGACAAGGTGAAAGAATAGTTATTTGTGGTCCATCAGGGTCTGGAAAATCAACATTAATAAGATGTATTAATAGATTAGAGGTTCATCAACAAGGACATATTTTTGTAAATGGCATTGAACTATCGGGTGATTTGAAAAACCTTGAAGCTATAAGAAGCGATGTGGGGATGGTGTTCCAATCTTTTAATTTATTTCCACACTTGTCAGTACTAGAGAATTGTACACTTGCTCCAATTTGGGTTAGAAAAATGCCTAAGAAAGATGCTGAAGAATTGGCAATGGAATATCTAGAAAGAGTGAAAATTCCAGAGCAAGCACAAAAATTTCCTGGCCAGCTTTCTGGAGGTCAGCAACAAAGAGTTGCTATCGCACGTGCATTATGTATGAAGCCAAAAATAATGTTATTTGATGAACCTACATCAGCCTTAGACCCTGAAATGATTAAAGAAGTATTAGATACCATGATTGAATTAGCAGAAACTGGCATGACTATGTTAGTTGTGACTCATGAAATGGGTTTTGCAAAAAAAGTAGCTGATAGAGTGATTTTTATGGATGAAGGTGAAATAATAGAGCAAAATACTCCAAAATTATTCTTTACTAAACCAACCAACGATAGAACTAAACTTTTTTTAAGTCAAATTTTAAATCACTAAAGTTTATCGATTTTCATGTTTTTTGAAGCCCATTCAGACCAAGAGCCGTCATAAATTGGAATATCCTCATTACCTATTCTGTAATAAGATAGTGCTATTACACACGCAGATACTCCAGATCCACAGGTAGTTATAACTTTTTCATTTTCATTTAAATTTAAATCATTAATTAAATTTTTAAAATCAGATTTAGAAATTAAATTACCATTTTTATCTAATAATTTAGATGCTGGAAGATTTAAAGAATTAGGCATATGTCCAGATTCTAAATTTGGTCTAGGTTCTTTACCACTTCCAGAAAATCTTTCAAATGATCTTGCGTCAAGTAT
>CACNQW010000043.1 GCA_902622745.1 uncultured SAR116 cluster alpha proteobacterium | reverse complement strand
TATTAACTAAATGCTCTATCTGAAGTGTTAAAATGTCACGGTTATCATCTCTACTTACAATCAATTTTGCTTTTGGTTTATCATCGAACAACTCATCAATTATTTTTGCAATTTGAGATGGTTGTACAAACATACCTTTTACTTTTGTTGTTTGATCTGCTCTACCTAACCACCCTTTGATTCTTTTATTAGTTCTACCTGTTTTACTTTGACCTTCGATAATTGTTGACAGATCTCCAGTTGCAAAACGTACTATAGGTAATTCGTAATTATTTAGAACTGTAACTACGACCTCTCCTACTTCACCATCTGGAACTCTATCGTTTGTACCTGGCTTTACAATTTCTAAAATAATATCTTCGTCTATAATCATTCCGTCATCAACATCAGCTTCATATGCAATAAGTCCTAAATCTGCAGTTCCGTAGCATTGATAAAATTTTATATTTTTACTTTTAAAAAAATCAGCGACCTGTGGAAACAAAGGTCCTCCAGAAAATAAAGCTTTTTTTAAATTATTTATTGGGAGTTTATTTTTTTCTGCTTTTTCTATTACAATTTTTAAAAAGTCTGGTATCCCAACGTATGCTGTAGTATTTATTTCAGACATTATTTCGGCTTGCATATCTGAGTTTTCTCCACCTGCTGGAAAGATTGTACATTTAAGAATTTTTGCAGCCTCATCAAACATCATGCCAGCTGGTGTAAAGTGATAAGAAAAACAATTTTGAACAATGTCTTTATTATTAAACCCTGCTGCATTTAAAGCTCTAGCGAAACGCCACCAATTGTTACTATAACCATCTAAATCATATATTGGACCAGGTGATCTATAAATATGAGAAAATTCTGAAAGTTCTGTAAAATTTAAATTTCCAAATGGTAGGTTTTTCTTTTGTATTTCAATTAAATCACTTTTGCGAAAAATATCAATTTTTTGTAAATCAGTTAAAGTAGAAATCTCATTTTTTAAACGATCAGAATGTAGAGTAATTGTTTTAGCTTTTTCAATAAGTTTTTTTAAGCTTACTAAATGATCATTTTCTCTTTTATCAGATGATCTAACTTCTTTAGAATCAAAAAATATTGGGCTCATAATTATTTTATAGCCAACGTTTTCTTCTACGATATTGTTTAAAATCTCTGTATGACTGACGCCCCTCTCCAGAAATACCTAAATAAAATTCTTTCACATCTTCATTGTCTCTCATGGACTTTGCAGTTCCTTCCATCACAACTCTACCGTTTTCAAGAATATAAGCATATTCTGCATATTGAAGAGCCATATTTGTATTCTGCTCAGCTAAAAGAATTGTCACACCTTCTTTTTTATTAATTTGAAAAACGATTTCAAAAATTTGTTTTACTAACTGTGGAGCCAAGCCCATTGACGGTTCATCAAGCAAAATCATTTTAGGGTTAGCCATTAACGCTCTTCCAATTGCTACCATTTGTTGTTCACCACCTGAAGTATACCCAGCTTGAGAAGTTCTTCTTTCTTTTAATCTTGGAAAATACTCGTAAACCCTTTCAAGATCGTTTTTTACTTCCTTATTACTTTTTCTAGTATAACCGCCTGTTAATAAATTTTCTTCAACAGTTAAATGCTCAAAGCAATGTCTTCCTTCCATTACTTGAATAACCCCCATTTTTACTAGTTGAGATGGGTCTAATTGGTGAACATCTTGGTTATTAAACGTTATAGAACCTTTTGTAACTTCGCCTCTTTCCGAGGCAAGAAGATTAGAAATTGATTTTAAAGTGGTTGTTTTTCCAGCTCCGTTTCCACCTAACAAAGTGGTTATACCACCTTTTTTAACATTTAAACTAACGCCTTTTAATACTAAAATAACATGATTATATACAGCTTCTATATTATTTACTTCCAAGATATTTTGTGCTGTTTTTTTATCAATTTTTGAAAGTTCATTCATAAAAATTCCTTAAAAAAAGAGAGCCCTAAGACTCTCTTTTAAAATATTTAATTACAACGCATTGCAATCTTTTGTTCCTTAGCATATTTAGTAGAATCTTCAGCAATCAACTTATCAACTACTTCAGAATCACCATACATATACTCTGTGATCATGTTCCATTTTTTGGCTTTAGCATCCCATTGCTGTACAGCTGCTAATCCACTTCCACCATGATTTTCACAAGTGTTTTTAAATGGAGGTGCGAAATTTTTAAATCCTAATTCTTCCATTCGTTTTGCATTAAGATCAACATTTTCCATTCCATCACGATACATTGCTGGTGTAATTTTAGATGTTCCATGAATTTTTTGAGCTACCCTGGCAGCTTCTACTTGAACCATAGCCTGGAATAAACCTCTATTATAAAGAACAGTCCCAAAATGTGATCCATCACCAGATGCTTGACCTTTGTCATGTACATATTTTTTGATATCTTTATGAACTTGATAATCAGTTCCAGGTGCGTTAAAGGTTAAGGCTTTATAACCATTTGCGCCAGCGCCAGCAGGCATTACATCGTTTTCAGATCCAGACCACCAAATTCCAATAAAATTTTCCATAGGAAACTTTATTGAAGCGGCCTGTTTAATAGCGACTTGGTTCATCACACCCCAACCCCACATTAGGACATAATTAGGTCTCTGTTTTCTAATTTTGAGCCACGTCGCTTTTTGTTCTTGACCAGGATGATCTACTGGAAGCAACATAAGTTTATAGCCATGTTTTTTAGCTAAAACTTGTAAAGTTCTAATTGGTTCTTTTCCATATGCTGAATTATGATAAACAAGTGCAATTTTTTTACCCTTAATATTACCCATATTCTGTTTTAAAATATGTCTTACAGCAATAGAAGCTCCATCCCAATAGGTTGCAGGCGCGTTAAATATCCACTTAAAAACCTTTCCGTTTTTAGCAGAAGTTCTTCCATAACCAGTGGAGTAAACCGTAACACCATCAGCAGATGCTTTAGGTATTAGTTGATATGTAATACCTGTTGACATTGGCTGAAAAACCATTGCATTTTCTTTATGCTTTTCATAGCACTCTACACCAACTTGGGTTTTATATCCTGTTTCACATTCTGGAAAAACTATCTTCTCTCCACCAATGCCTCCGTCTCTTGCATTGATCATTTTGTAATAATCAACAAATCCGTCTGCATTTGGAATACCGTTAGGTGCGTAGGCTCCAGTTCGGTAAACTAACATTGGAAACTTAAGGTCAGCAGTTGCGACTTCTAAAAATCCGCCGATCGCAATGACTGAACCTAATAATCCAACCATCATTTTTTTTAATCCCATACTCTCCTCCTTTTTGAGATTTAATATATAAAGCTTAACTTAAAATTTTAATATGGAAAAGGCCATTTTCTTAATTTTTCTTTTGCAATAGACCACAATCTTGCTAAACCATGTGGTTCTAAAATCAAAAAAACGACCATTAATAATCCCCATATAGTAATTTCGAAATGTTTAGCCGTTACAGCTGAAAGTCCAATTAGATCAACCATAACATTTTTAAGAAATATTGGAAGAAGAACTATAAAAGCTGCTCCTAAAAAAGAACCTAGCATAGACCCTAAGCCACCAATTATAATCATAAATAAAACTGGAAATGAGATTGCCATAATATCAAATGATTCTGTAACTTCTAAGGCACCTAAATACACAGCAAAATAAAGGGAACCAGCTATGCCTATATAAAAAGAACTAATTGCAAAAGCTGATAATTTAGTCTTTAAAGGTGGAACGCCAATGATTTCTGCAGCTATGTCCATATCTCTAATAGCCATCCAAGATCTTCCAATTTTACTTCTAATCATATTTTTTGCAGCAAATCCTAGTACAACAACTAATATCAAACAAAAAAGATACGTTGCGTAAGGTGGAGCATTTGCTCCAGTTACTGCAACTCCAAACATTGTTCTTTCTGAAACTGTAATTTGTCCAGTATCAGAATAATTATAAAACCAAGGTACTTTATTAAATAACCAAATTATAAAAAATTGAGACGCTAATGTAGCTACGGCTAGATAAAATCCTTTAATTCTTAAAGAAGGCAAACCAAATAGAATTCCAACAAAGGCTGTAATTACGCCAGATAATAATACTATTATCATTATATTTAATTCAGGAAAAAATGTCATTATTTTATATGTGGCAAAGGCACCAACGGCCATAAAACCACCTGTTCCTAATGAAACCTGGCCACAATATCCTGTAAGAATATTTAAACCAATTGCTGCCATTGAATAGATTAGAAAAGGAATTAAAATTGCTTTTTCCCAATAGCTGTCTATAAAAAAGGGCACTACTAAAAAAGCCACTAACATAAGTATATTGAAAGCTATTTTATCTTGTATCAAAGGGAAAATGGAATGGTCTGATTCGTAAGTAGATTTAAATTGTCCTGTTTCTTTGTAAATCATTATACTCTCTCTATAATCTTGTCACCAAATAAACCCTGTGGCCTGAAAAGTAAAAATACTAATGCCATGAAGTAAGCAAACCAGTTTTCGATTGCTCCAATATCTAATAAACCACCAATGTATATTTCAGCTAGTTTTTCACCAAGACCAATTAAAAGACCGCCTATGATTGCGCCTGGTATAGATGTAAAACCACCTAAGATTAATACTGGTAGCGCTTTTAAAGCAATTAAAGAAAGTGAAAATTGTACACCAGATTCTGTTCCCCACATTATGCCTGCAACCATAGCGATGAAACCTGAAATTGCCCAAACTAATACCCAAATACTTCTAAGTGAAATACCTACTGACAAAGCAGCTTGGTGGTCGTCAGCAACTGCTCTTAAAGCTCTTCCAGTTTTTGTATATTGTGAAAATAAAGCTAATGCAGTAACAAGAATAACAGCAATTATAGTAGCCCACACATTTAACACATCAATATACATTCCATAATATTCACTTCCCTCAGATGCCCAACCTATTGTAGTATTTTCCAACCATTCAGAACCACCACTAGGTATTCCGACATCTAAGACTTTAACATCTGACCCCCACATTAAGTCACCAACACCTTCCAATACGAAAGCTAATCCGATAGTGGCCATAAATAATATTATTGGTTCTTGGTTAACTAAATGTTTTAAAACTAGTTTTTCTATAAGCCAAGCGAGAACTATCATTGTAATTATAGTTAGAATTATGGCAAAGAAACTATGTAATGAAGGATACCAGTTGTGAAAGTTTGTTCCAAACAATTCATTGATTAAATGCGAAAATGGTACTTGACCAGTTTGAAATCCAACTAATGTTAGTGCAGCGAATAATGCAAAAACTCCTTGAGCAAAATTAAAAACACCCGAAGCTTTAAAAATAAGAACAAAACCTAATGCAACTAAAGAGTACATTATTCCAGACATTAATCCGTTAATAACAGTTTCAATAAAGTTTAATAATTCAACACTCATATTTTCCTCTAATCTGCCACACCTAAATAGGCGTCAATTACTGCTTTATTTTTTAAAATTTCTGATGGTTTTCCTTCACCAATTTTTTTACCATAGTCTAAAACTACAATTCTATCCGAAATATCCATTACAACGCTCATATCATGCTCAATTAAAACAATTGTAGTTTTAAATTCATCATTTGCTGTTAACACAAATCTACTCATATCTTGTTTTTCTTCAACATTCATTCCTGCCATGGGCTCATCAAGTAACAATATTTCTGGTTCCATGGCAAGAGCTCTGCCAAGCTCAACTCTTTTTTGAAGTCCATAAGGTAAAGACCCAACAGGAGTTCTTCTAATTGCTTGTAGATCTAAAAAATCAATGACTCTTTCAACTTTATCTCTATGATAAGCTTCTTCTTTTTGAACAGGTCCAAAATACAATGCTTGCATTAAAAAATTTTGTTTTTGTTTTAGTAAACGTCCTGTCATTAAGTTATCTAAAGTACTCATTCCTTTAAATAGAGCAATATTTTGAAATGTTCTGGCTATTCCACTTTTTGCAGCAAATTCTGGTATCATTTCCTTTCGATCTTCTCCAGCAAAATTAATTTGACCAGATGTAGGTTTATAAAAACCATTTATAACATTAAGCATAGATGATTTACCTGCTCCATTTGGTCCAATAATAGCAAAAACCTCTCCTTTCTTTACTTCGAAAGAAACATCTGTAAGTGCTTTTACTCCTCCGAATGCAAGACTAATATTTTTAATTTTAATTACTTCTTTTCCATAAGGAATTGATTGAATTTTAGCTAAACTCATTTTGTTTTCTTTTTTGAACTTTTAGTTTTAATTATTTCTCTTATTTCCATTGAAGCTTTGATTTTACCTTTACGACCATCTTCATATGTAACTTCTGTATTAATATTTGCTAGTTTAACATCTTTATATAATGCATCAATTAAGGGTTTATATCTCGTATTCACAACTGATCTTCTAACTTTTCTTGTTCTAGTTAATTCACCATCATCTGCTTCAAGTTCCTTAAACAGTAGTAAAAACTTAGTTATTTTTAAATTCTCTGGTTGATTTTTATTAACTTTTTTTATTTCTTCTTCAATTAAATCATAAATTTTTTTATCTGCTGCTAATCCAGTGTATGATGTATAAGCTAACTGCCACTTTTCTGCTAATTTTGAGACTATTGAAAATCTAATACAAATTATTGCTGTAAGATAAGGTTTCTTAGAACCCAATATTACAGCTTCACCAACATAAGGTGAAAATTTCAATTTATTTTCAATATTTTGGGGGGAAAACTTTATGCCATCAGACTTAACTGCAATGTCATCAACTCTATCTAACACAGTTAAACGTTTTTTATTATCAATAAATCCAGCATCTCCTGTATGCATCCAC
>CACNQW010000042.1 GCA_902622745.1 uncultured SAR116 cluster alpha proteobacterium | reverse complement strand
CTGTTCTAATTTAACTATTTTTTTAAAATTTTTATTAATTGAAGTCCAATCATCAGGTATAATTTTGTTATTTAAATTAATTTTAAGTTTAACATTTTGAATTTCATCATTAATCTTTTTCAATGATTTAGTATCAGTTTGATCAATTCTATCTAAGATAATTTGTTTTTCTTCAAGCTCTTTACTTAGTGCTAAGTTAACTCTTTGTATTCCTCTGACTTTATTTAATATTGGTAAATAATCTTTGGATTTTTCAGAAATTTCCTGATTTATATCATAAGCTTGTTTCAAAGAGACCATAGCTTCATCGATTTCAGAGAGAGAAGATAAGATAATTTTACTATATTTTTTATCTAAAGATGATAAATCTTTACTTTTAAAAACTTCGATAGAATTTTTAATTTCATTATTACCATTAAGATATTTCTCTTTTATAAAGTCCTCAATACAAATTTGTAATTTAGGATTCCTTGGAGGAGGAGAATTTTCTGATAGATAACTTACCCTGTTTGGTAAATAATTGACTAATGTGGGATAAATCCCGACGATTGCCAGTGCTAAAAGCTGAAGCGCGATAAATGGGATAACCCCCTTATACATATCTAATGTTTTAACTGCTTTTGATGCAACTCCCCTTAAGTAAAATAATGCAAATCCAAAAGGGGGAGTTAAAAAAGAGGTTTGTATATTCAATCCAATCATTACTCCTAACCATACAGCAGTAATATTTGCAGACGGATCTGCTAAAAGGATTGGCGCTACAATTGGTACAACAACAACTGCAATCTCGATAAAATCAAGAAAAAAACCAAGAACAAAAATCACTGCCATTACAATAACAAACTTTGTCCAAAAACCGCCCGGAAGAGAGTTTAAATAATCTTTTACCAATTCTTCTCCTCCAAATGCTCTAAAAGCAGCAGTGAGCATTGCAGCGCCAAGGAGAATAATAAAAACTAATGAGGTGGTTTTTGCAGTCTCAAGCATTACTTCTTGCATAGTGTTTTCTTTATTGAAAAGCCGTTTTCCACTCCATATTAGAGATATGACTACCAAGCCAGATCCTAAAAGACCTAAAAATATACCTATTTTATCTTCAAATGAGTTAATTAATTTTATATTCATATCGTATTGAGAAATTGCATATCCGATTAAAACTAAGCCAATTAAAATTATCAATGCAGGATAATACGATGACTTACTTCCAGAAGTTTGTCTATATCCTGCCATAACAATTGCGCCTGCAGCTCCAATTGCCCCAGCTTGATTTACAGTAGCAATTCCAGAAATGATTGATCCTAAAACTAAAATAATTAATGTTAAAGGTGGAATTAAAATTAAAAACACATTAACCCAAAACTTTTTGTCCATTTTACCTTTATAAGGAACTGGGGGGGCTATTTTGGGAACAAAAAAGGCTGCTATTAGAATAAATGCCATATAAATTCCAACAAGAAGTAATCCTGGGACGAAGGCACCTAAAAACATTTCACCAGCACTTGTAGAAATCACATCAAACACTGACGGCATAGTCAATTCACCTGTTGATTCTTTATACAAAGACTTTCTCATAGTACTAGCTTGATCAGAAGCGGATGATAATTGGTCAGCTAAAATAATTAGAACTATTGATGGTGGAATAATTTGACCAAGTGTTCCTGAAGCAGCAATTGTACCTGTTGCTAAAGGAGTTGAATATTTATTTCTTAACATTGCTGGAAGAGATATTAAACCCATTGCTACTACTGTTGCTCCCACTATACCGGTAGTTGCCGCAAGTAAAGCACCCACAAAAACAACGGATATACCCAAACCACCTCTTACTGGACCAAATAATTGAGCCATAGTAACAAGTAAGTCTTCTGCTATTTTAGATCTTTGGAGCATAATTCCCATAAAAATGAATAAGGGTATTGCTATAAGAGTATCCCTTTCTACTTCCCAGTAAACACCTCTAAGATTGGTTACACCTGCAGAAAGCCACTCTAAAGCACCACCAGTGTGAAAATATGCATCAACATTACCTTCTAGTAAAAAACCCGTTAAACCAGCTAATAATATTGAAATGATTGCAGATCCTGGAAGGGCAAAAGCTACTGGATAACCTGATCCAAGAGCTATTGCCATTAATATTACAAGTATTGCTAAAAATAATAATTCCATAATTAATCAGTGACTTGAAGAAGTTTCTATAATTCTTTTCCCTTTTTCATTCTTATAATCAGCGATTGATTCAAAAAAATAACTTATGAATTGGATTAACATTGTTATTCCAAAAATTGCGAGAAAAACTGCCATATGATACTTTATAAACATACCTACACTACCTTGCTGCGTTACTTCAAAATTTGCTACTGGACTATTAACAATAGATTGCTTTCCATAAAAACATAACAAAATGATTACAACAGATGTTGACCAACCTAACAAAATACTTCCTAAACAATTAACTAAATTTTTTGTTTTTTCTTTTAGCCCTTGGTAAATGATATCAACTCTTACATGTCCATCTTCATAGAGAGTATATGCCGAAGCAAATAAAAATAACCCAGCATACCAATATCTTACTAAATCACCCATAAAAGTTTGTTCATATGAGAACACAAATCTGGTGATAACAATTAATAATTCTGAGGCAACAATCAAAAGAGATAACCAATGAAACCCAATTGTTTTTGTGAATTTCGCAATTATAAAACCTAAAATTATTAAAGGTATATGGAAATACATACCAACAAATACTGGTCTGCTAAAATTTGAAGAAATTTCTTTACCTAGAAAAAATTCAAATATTTTTTCAACCCTCATGAATGCAATTGCAATATCAACTAATCCTGTAATTAAGATTATCCAAAAAAAAGATCTAATTAAATAAATATTTAAATTATGAAGTAATTGAGAGTTACTTCTAAAATTTGAATTACTTTTTCTTACGATAAAAAAAGTAATTGCAGCTATAATTATATATATTAAAAATTCAAGCAGTCCTTCTAAACTGAAGTTTGAGAATATACTAAAAGCGCCTGGAAAATTAAAACCAACAATCATCACATTATCAATCAAATAAGCCACAACTAAGCTTATTGATAACCAACCAAATAGTTTTAATAATAAATCAGAAATATTCATAAATAAAATTTGTTAAAAGGATTAGGAGTTTTTCCTAATCCTTTTTTTTTTTAAGAGATATCTAGTACTCTATTTCTTTGATTAACATAGCTAATCTCAAAATTTGCCATCATAGTACCACATTCTTTCATGAAGCCTTGATAAGCATCATCTACTTTTTTTGCCATCGCTGAGTGAGCTCTAGTCTCCTCAAACACCTCTGCGGCAGCTTCTCCAAAAGCATCCCATACATCATCATTAAATGACTTTACTTTAGTTCCATGATCTTTAACTAACTTTTCAAGATACTCACCATTCTTCGCACAAGTTTCTTCATATTGAGCCGCATGTTCTTCCATGCATGCTGCTGTAATAAGAGCTTGTTCAGTTTTGCTTAACTTACCCCAGAAGCTTGCATTGAACCCCATGCCAAGACAGGAACCTGGCTCATGCATCCCACCAGTATAATAAAATTTAGCAGCCTCATAAAATTTCATGAAATAGTCATTATATGGACCAACCCATTCAGTAGCATCAATTGAACCAGATACTAAATTTTCATAAATCTGACCACCAGGTAGTGAAACTGGAGAAGCTCCAAGTTTTGACATAACTGTTCCACCAAGACCAGGTATTCTCATTTTTAGACCCTTTAAGTCTTCACCTGAGTTGATCTCTTTATTAAACCAACCGCCAGCTTGAGTTCCTGTACCTCCACATGGAAGCGCTTTTAAACCAAACTCACCAGACAAATCATCCCAAAGTTTTTGACCGCCACCAAATTTAATCCATGCATTCCACTCCACAGTTGTCATGCCAAATGGCACTGATGTGAAATAATTAAAAGCTGCATGTTTACCTTTCCAATAATATTCTGCAGCAATATAAGCTTGTGAGTTTCCTGACGCAACTTCATCAAACACATCAAAAGCTCCGACTTTTTCTCCTGCTGCGAAATAATTAACTTTTAACTTACCTTCGGAAAGTTCAGTAATTCTTGCTGATAATCTTTGTGCAGAAAGACCTAGACCAGGAAAGTCTCTTGGCCATGTTGAAACAACATTTATTGTTTTATGACCTCCTGAAATAGCTGGAGTCGATAAAGTACTTGCTCCTATAACACCAGCAGTAACTCCTAAACCAGCCTTAGATAAAAAATCTCTTCTTTTCATTAATTCCTCCATATCTAACTAATAATTTAAGAAATTTGATAAGTGTAACTTAGAATTATTTTAAACTAAATGCAATTCAATTATAATTAAACTTTGTTTAAAAATTATTTAAAAAAAAATTATTCTCTGTCTAATTTTTAATCAAATTTTTATGATCTTTTTTTAATCAAATTTTGGTGGTCTAGGAAACCCATTAGGAACCTGTTTACCGACGCTTCCACGTTTTCCAATCCAGACGGAAATATCCTTTTCTGTTCTTTGTCTTCCACCAGATAAATTCCAAACAATTCCATCAGATCTAGAAATTGATTTTATATCCTCTAAATAACCATCTTTATATCTTTGCAATATAACACCTTTACCTTTATTTAATTCAGGTAATTCAGATAAACTGAAAACCAGCATTTTTCTATTGCTTCCTGTGACTGCAAGATACTCTTTATCACAAATTGTCAAAGCTTTAGCTTTTTTGTTTTCATTAAGATTAAAAACTTTTTTACCTGATCTTGTTGCTGCAATTAATTTGTCAGTTTTTATTTTGAAACCCAAACCATCTGATGATGCTATTGCAACTTCACCTTCAAAATAGCTAAAAAAGTTCACTATCTTTTCGTTATTATCTAAATCAAAAAATTTTGATAATGGTTCTCCAAAGCCACGACCAGACGGTAATTTATTTCCTAAAATACTATAGAAAGATCCATTCTCAGAAAAAAAGATTATTTTATCATTTGTTTTAGCATAAATAACTTTTTTAATTATATCTCCTTCTCTTACTTTGAATTCTGAATTTAATTCAACATGACCTTTTTGCGATCTAATCCAGTTTTGGCTAGATAAAATAATAGTGATTGGTTCTTCTTCGATATATTCATTAAGATCTGGTATTTCAATTTCAGGAGCCACCTCAAATGTAGTCTTTCTATCAATTTTATTTTTTAAATTATTTTTTATCTCTTTAATCTCATCTATTAAAACATTTTTTTTAACGCCTTCATCAGATAAAACTTTTAATAAAGTTTCTTTCTCAGATAACAAATTATTTTTTTCTTTTTTTAATTCAATTTCCTCGAGCTTTCTTAAAGATCTTAATCTCATATCTAGAATTGAATTAGCTTGTATTTCAGATAATTTAAACTCTTTGATTAGAACTTCTTTAGGGTCATCTTCTTGTCTAATAATTTCAATTACTCTATCTAGATTTAAGTAAACAATTATTTGTCCATCAATAACTTCTAAACGATCTGTAATTTTGTTTAATCTGAAATTTGATTTTCTTTCTAAGATTTCTTTTCTATGCTCTAGCCAATCAATCAGTGCGATTTTAAGCGATCTTACTCCAGGAATATTTTTTTTATCTAAATAGTTTAAATTTAAATGAACTTTAGCCTCTAAGTCAGTTAACTTAAATAAGTTTTCCATCAAAAGTTCAGGGGACACATCTCTATTTTTAGGTTCAATTACAATTCTGATATTTTCAGCACTTTCATCCAATATCTCCGACATTAATGGAATTTTTTTATCTTCTACCAAATTATCAATTTTCTCAATTAATTTACTTTTAATAATTTGATATGGAATTTCAGAAATTATTATTTGCCATTTTCCATTTTTTAACTTTTCCACATTCCATTTTGACCTAACTCTAAAACTTCCTTTTCCAGATTTGTAGGTTTGATAAATTGAATCCTCTGATTCAATTATAATACCTCCAGTGGGTAAGTCAGGACCTTTAACAAAACTGATAATTTTTTTATCCGTAGCGTCTGGAAATTTTAGCAAATGTAAACAAGCATCAAATAATTCTGACAAATTATGAGGTGGTATTGAAGTCGCCATACCTACAGCAATACCATGTGAACCATTTGCTAATAAATTTGGTATGGCAGAAGGAAGTACAACCGGCTCATTATCTTCACCATCATATGTTTCTTTAAAATCAACAGTATTTGAGTCTATGTCTTTTATCAATAATTCTGCAAATTCAGTAAGCTTTGCCTCTGTATATCTCATTGCAGCAGCATTATCTCCATCAATATTTCCAAAATTACCTTGACCATCTACTAACGGGTATTTTAATGAAAATTCTTGTGCCATTCTTACCATGGCATCATATATGGCTGCATCACCATGAGGATGAAACTTACCCATTACATCTCCAACAACTCTAGCTGATTTTTTAAAGTTACTATTAGGATTTAATTTTAGTTGCCTCATAGCATAAATTAATCTCCTATGAACAGGTTTTAACCCATCCCTTACATCAGGCAATGAACGAGATGTAATTGTTGAAAGAGCATAAGATAAATATCTCTCTGAAATTTCTTCAGAAAATAATCTATTAATAATTTTCAAATCTTCCATCACAAACCTCTTTATTTAAAATTATTTTGTAATCTTATTCTTGCAAATAATAATTTAGTTAAATTATTAAAATCAAAAGTATCTAAAAATTTTTTTATAAAAAACAATGTCAAGCTTAATCCAGAACATATATCATCATTTTCATTATTATTAATAACATTTACCCCTCCTAAAAAAAACGGTAATTTTAATAACCTATTTTCGTATTTTCCTGCAAAAGAGCTTCCTACTGCATTTCCAGATTTAGGGCTTACATATTTTAAATTTTTTTTATCTCCTGAAACAGTACATTCACTAAAATTTAATGGAGTACCAACTTCATTTAACAGATCTAGTTCCCAAAAAATATATAATTTCAAAACTTCACTATTTGAAGGATTAATTGGAATTTCTTTTAAGAAAGTTTTAGATTTTTCAAAAAAAAAAGGACAATTTTCTCTTTCTGGTAAAATGAATGAAGTTAAAGAACAAAAAGACGAAATTACATCTAGTCTAATTTTGTCATTAAAAACTTTTCCAACAGTTGTTTCTATTAATTCGATTTTAAAAAAACCCAATTGATTTGAAATTCTTGAAGACCATGAAATACTCACTAAATCACCAGGTTGTATTAAATATTGCTTCTTATTAAAGTTATTGAACCAACCCATGTGCCTTCCATGATTATTAGTAAGTACGTTCAAAAGATTTCCTTTTTCTCCCTTTTTTTCAACTTTTAAAATAATTCCAATATCTGTCCAATTTTTCATTAATTTTGACCTAGGTGATT
>CACNQW010000041.1 GCA_902622745.1 uncultured SAR116 cluster alpha proteobacterium | reverse complement strand
GATAATTTATCAAAAAATTCATTTGGAGGTTATTAATGTCTAACAAATCAATATTAGCAATAATTCTAATTATTGTTGCTGGTGTAGTATACTATTTTACAAAAGACAAAATAGATACAGCATCAAAAGATGAAACCATAAAATTAGGAATTATATATGGCTACACTGGGCCTATCGAATCCCTTACACCTGACATGGCAAAAGCTGCTGAATTAGCAATTACAGAAGTCAATGACTCTGGAAACTTTATTGCAAATAAGGTCGAAGGTGTACGAGCGGACTCAACATGCGTTGATGCTGCCGCAGCAACTTCTGCAGCTGAAAGATTAATTACTTCTGACAAGATTAAAGCAATTGTTGGGGCAGATTGTTCTGGAGTTACTACAGCAATTTTACAAAACGTTGCTATGGCTAATGGAGTTGTAATGATATCACCTTCAGCAACTTCTCCTGCATTGTCTGACTTACCTGATAATGATTTATTTTTTAGAACTGCTCCGTCAGACGCTCGTCAGGGTGTAATTATTGCAGAATTACTTCTTCAAAAAGGATTTAAAACAGCTGCAATGACTTATACTAATAACGATTACGGAAAGGGATTAGCAGATAGCATCCAAAAAAATTATGAAAGCAGAGGTGGAAAAATAACTATTTCAGCTTCTCATGAAGATGGCAAAGGAGATTATGGAGCTGAAGCAGGTGCATTAGCACAAGCTGGAGGAGATATATTAATTGTTGCAGGATATCTAGACAAAGGTGGTAAAGGTGTTATTCAAGCATCTTTAGATGCTGGCTCTTTTAAAACCTTCTTTTTACCTGATGGAATGATAGGTGATTCATTGCCAACAGCTATAGGAGATGATTTAAATGGTTCTATAGGTACTGTTCCTGGAACGGACAGTCCTGGTGCAACTAAGTTTAATGAAATAGCAAAAGCAAATAATTTTAAAGCTGGACCTTATACAAAAGAATCGTACGATTCTGCAGCCTTAATTATGTTAGCAATGCAAGCTGCTAATTCAACAAATAGTAATGACTTCAAATCTAAAGTAATCGATGTTGCAAATGCACCTGGAGAGAAAATTTTTCCTGGCGAACTTGCTAAAGGTCTTAAACTTCTTAATGAAGGTAAAGAAATTGATTATGTTGGAGCTTCAGCTGTTGAGTTAATAGGCGGGGGAGAATCTGCAGGTAATTTTGCAGAAATTTTGATTGATAATCAAAAAGTCACCACAGTAGGCTATAAGTAAAACTAATAAGCTCTAATCTTTTAAAGATTAGAGCTTATTCATCTTTATGCTTCAAATCTCAAATATTAATAAAAGTTTTGGTGGGTTAAAGGTACTTAATAATCTTTCATTAAAGATAGAAAAAGGAAGTATAAGTGGTTTAATAGGACCAAATGGAGCAGGAAAAACTACGCTTTTTAATGTTATCAATGGATCTATAAAACCAGATAGTGGAAGCGTTCAATTAAATAACTTTGAATTAATTGGCCTCCAACCACATGAATTATTCGAAATTGGTGTTTTAAGAACTTTTCAGATTCCACATGAATTTTTTTCTTTAACAGTTTTAGATAATCTTTTAGTTGTTCCACCAAATAAAATTGGAGAAACATTTTTTGGCCAATGGTTTTTTGAAAAAAAAATAAAAAAAATAGAAGAAATTAATGTAAAAAAAGCAAAAGATATACTTGATATTCTAGGTTTAAGTCATTTAGCAAAAGAATATGCTGGAAACTTATCAGGTGGTCAAAAAAAACTTTTAGAATTAGGTAGAGTAATGATGGTTGAACCAAAAATCATTCTTCTTGATGAGGTGGGTGCTGGTGTTAATAAAACACTTCTTAAAAAAATCTCCAATATAATAAAAAAATTAAATAAAGAAAAAAAGTATACTTTTATAATGATTGAACATGATCTAGATTTTATTTCAAAACTTTGTGATACTATTATCGTTATGGCTGAAGGTCAGTTTCTTACTCAAGGCAATATTCAACAAATTAAAAGTAATCAAAAAGTTATAGATATATATCTTGGAAAAAGTTAAAAATGCTACTTGATGTTAGAGAAATAATTTGTGGATACGAAAATACTATTATAGTTGATGGTTGTAATGTTTCAGTTAAAAAAGGCGATATAGCTTGTATAGTTGGTCCTAATGGAGCTGGTAAGTCAACTGCTATGAAGGCTATTTTTGGTTTAATCCCTATCAAGAGTGGTCAAGTTATTTTTAACAATGAAGATATAACATCCTTAGATCCTCAAGAGAGAGTTATAAAAGGTATGAGTTTTGTTCCACAAAATAATAATATTTTTCAAGAAATGTCCGTTGAAGAAAATTTAGAAATGGGAGCTTTTATTCATCAATCTTCAATGAAAGAAAATTTAAAAAATGTATATAATTTATTTCCAATTTTAAATGAAAAGAAATCTCAAGTTGCTGGAGAATTGTCTGGTGGACAAAGACAACAACTAGCCGTAGGCAGAGCATTAATGACAAACCCAATTTTATTAATGTTAGATGAACCATCTGCTGGTGTATCGCCGATTGTAATGAAAGACCTTTTTTCAAAACTTCAAGCAATTTCCAAAATGGGCACTTCTATTTTAATAGTAGAACAAAATGCTAAACAAGCACTTGAAATATCTAATTTAGGATTTGTGCTTCAGAATGGAAAAAACAAATATAGCGATACTGGTAAAGCTTTATTACAAAACCCAGAAGTTAGAGTTTCTTTTTTAGGAGGTTAAGTTTTTGGAAATTATTAACGCATTTGCTTTAATTATTAATTATATAATCATTCCTGGCCTAACATATGGATGTCAATTGGCACTTGGAGCACTAGGAGTCACAATAATATATACAGTTTTAAGATTTTCAAATTTTGCTCATGGAGAGTTAATGTCATTAGGTGCAATGACAAGTATTTTAATCACATGGATTATAAGTTATTTTGGTATAAGCATCTTTCCGCTACCTACAGTAATATTAGCACTACCTATATCAATTTTAGTTACAATTTCATATTGTCTCCTAATTGATAAATATTGCTTCCAATATCATCGAGAAAAAAACTCGAAGAATGTTATAAGTTTGATTGTATCGATAGGTGTAATGTTTTTTACTAGTGGTTTAATTAGAGTGTTAATTGGTCCAAATGATAGAACCATTAATGATGGGGAAAGATTTATAATAAGTGCAAGAGAATTTAAAGAAATTACGGGATTAACAGAGGGTATTTCTTTAAAATTATCTCAAAGTATAACAATAATTGTAAGTATTATTTCCGTTGCTCTTCTTTTTTGGTTTTTAAATAAAACTAAAACTGGTAAATCGATGAGAGCTTATTCAGATAATAAAGATCTTGCATTACTATCAGGAATTAAAACAGAAAATGTGATATTTTATACATGGTTAATAACTGGAACTTTGGCCTGTATTGCAGGCACATTATATGGACTAGACAAAAGTTATAAACCTTTTACATATTTACAACTTGTTTTACCAATATTTGCAGCGGCAATTGTTGGTGGTATTGGAAACCCTGTAGGCGCAATAATTGGAGGTTTTGTAATATCTTTTTCAGAATTATTAATCACGTTTTCATACAATAAGTTTTTATCTTATTTAATACCCATAAATTTTTTACCTGAAAGTAGTCTTCAACTATTAAGTACTGATTATAAAATAGCAATTTCATTTATAATTCTAGTGTTAGTTTTAATACTAAAACCAACTGGAATTTACAAAGGTAAATTATTATGAAAACTGATTTAATTAGTGAAAAAAAATATATTAACGTATATCTAGTTTGTGCTTTTTTATTTTTACTTGTTGGACTTTTTCAGAGTTGGAATGTAGCCTTTTCTATTTTAAATCTTTGTCTTATTTCTGCAATTATGTCGATTGGTATTAATATTCAGTGGGGGAATAGTGGAATAGTAAATTTTGGAGTTATGGGTTTTGCTGCAATAGGAGGATTATGTGGCGTATTAATTTCCATGCCACCAACCTTAGAAGTTTGGAAAGATGGAACTGCAGTAATACTAATTATTCTTTTTTCATTTTTAATCTCAGGAATATTAGTTAAAAAGTTTTTGAAAAAATTTATTTATAATAAATATTTAAAAATATTACTTTCAATAACATTCATCATTTTTAGCTTGTATTTAATAAAATCTATTTTTATCCCATCAATTAATTTTATAGAAAACACAAATTCTGCTAAAACAGGTTATATAGGTGGTTTAAATTTACCTATTATATTCTCATGGCCGATAGCTGGTTTATTCTGCGGGGTAATTGCTTTTTTGATTGGTAAAATTGCTTTAGGTTTAAGATCAGATTATCTGGCAATTGCTACATTAGGAATTTCAGAAATAATAATTTACATCATCAAAAATGAAGAGTGGTTAGCTAGAGGTGTAAAAAATGTTAATGGACTTCCTAGACCAGTGCCTTATGAAATAGATTTACAAAAAAATGAATTTATTCAAACATTAAGTAATACACTAAATTTATCAGTGATAGAATTATCTTCTTTGATAGTAAAAGGTTTGTATTCAATACTTTTTATATTAGTTTTGTTAATAATCTTTTTCCTTTTACAAAAAGCTATTAAGTCCCCTTGGGGTAGAATGATGAGAGCTGTAAGAGATAATGAAATATCCGCTGAGGCTATGGGTATAAATGTTAAAAAAAGACATTTGCAAGTTTTTATTATCGGTTCGGCAATTATTGGTATATCTGGAGCTATGCTTACTACTCTTGATGGACAATTCACGCCATCATCATACCAACCTTTAAGATATACTTTTTTAATATGGATCATGGTTATTATCGGAGGCTCTGGAAACAATCATGGAGCAATAATTGGAGCATTTGCAATTTGGTTTTTTTGGATACAAGCAGAACCAATAGGTATATTTCTTATTGAACTAATTACAATTTTTTTAAGTGATCAAAATGAAATGAAATTATATCTTTTAAATCATGCCGCATATATGAGATTGCTATTAATGGGCTTAGTTTTAATACTAGCTCTAAGATTTTTTCCAAAAGGCATAATTGAAGAAGAAAAAAGATTATGAATAAATTAGTTATAATTATTTCTTTATTGATTTTATTTTCAAACAATTGTTTTGCAAAAGATAAACTAAAATTTTTTATAGGTGAAAATAAAATTAACCTTGAAGGTTATTTTATTCAAGGAGGATATGTTAAAGGCAAAACGTCATCAAAAATAAAAATCAAATTTGAAAATAGAGATGTCTACTTAGGTAAAAAAAATAAATTTATATTAGGTTTTGGAAGAGATTATTCTGAAGTAGCTAATTTAAAATTCAACATAGATAATAAATGGATAAACAAAACATTAAAAATAAAAAAAAATAAATATAAAATACAAAAAATTGATGGTCTTCCAAAAAAATTTGTATCTCCTCCAAAGGAAATTTATGAAAGAATTATAAGAGAAAATAAATTAATAGCTAAAGTAAGAACATTAAATTCAAAAATAGATTATACATTTCAAGATTTTCTGTTACCCGCTAATGGAATTATAACTGGTGTTTTTGGCAGTCAAAGAATTTTAAATGGTAAGCCTAGAAGGCCTCATTATGGAATTGACATTGCAGCTAGAGAAGGCTCTAAAGTGATTTCACCAACTGATGCAATTGTAAGACTCTCTAAAAAAGATTTATATTTTACAGGTGGAACTATAATGCTAGATCATGGCCATGGCATTACGTCTGTCTACTCACATTTGAGTAAAGTTTTAGTAAAAAAGAATGATAAAATTCAAAAAGGCGATGTCATTGGATTGATTGGCTCAACTGGAAGATCTACAGGCCCTCATTTAGATTGGAGAATTAATTGGTTTGATCAAAGATTAGACCCTATGATGTTTATTAAAAATAAATAATAAACAATGTCTTAAAACTTGACATTATAGCAATAAAAATTATAAGTAATTATTTACTGTAAGATATAGAGAATTTTATGTTTGCGATACTTAAAACTGGCGGAAAACAATATAAAGTTGCCAAGGAAGAAAAACTGTTAATTGAAAAGATTGACGGGAATATTGGTGATGAAGTTGTTTTTAACGACATCATAATGATTAATGATAATGGTAAAACTGAGATTGGGTCTCCATTAGTAAAAGATGCCGCAGTTGTAGCAGAAGTTATTAAACAAACACGCGGGCCCAAAATAACTATTATTTATAAAAGAAGAAGAAAAAACAGTAGAAGAAAGCAAGGTCACAAACAAGATCTAACACTCGTCAAAATTAAAAATATTGCTTCAAGTGGTGGCTCAAAAATAGTTGCTAAAAAAGCAGAAATCAAAGAAGTTAAAAAAGAAACAAAGACAAAACAAACAACTGAAAAAAAAGAAACAGCTAAAGCTAAACCAAAAACTAGCACCACTAAAACTGTTTCAAGTAAAAAAACAGAAACAACCTCTAAGAAAACAGAGACAAAAAAAACTAAAACTCAAAAATCATAATTATATAAAGGTTTTAATATGGCACATAAAAAAGCAGGTGGTAGTTCAAGAAATGGAAGAGATTCTGCTGGAAGACGTTTAGGCGTAAAAAAATTTGGCAGTGAGATCGTTGTTCCTGGTAATATAATTGTAAGACAACGAGGCACGAAATTTCATCCAGGTTCAAATGTAGGCATGGGTAAAGATCATACTTTATTTTCGTTAGTAGATGGAAAAGTGGTTTTTACAAGAAAAAAAGATAACAAAACTTTTGTTTCTGTTGAGCCTAATAAAGTAGCCGCTGAATAATATCCTCTTAATTTATTCATGTTTTCATTGTACTATCTAATAGTATATGAAGTTCCTTGACGAAGTAAAAATATATATTTCAAGTGGAAACGGTGGACCCGGCTGTATATCATTTCGAAGAGAAGCGAATGTTCCTAAAGGTGGACCTGATGGAGGAAATGGTGGTGATGGAGGCAACGTCATCATTAAAACAGTCGATAATCTTAATACTTTAATTGACTATAGATACAAACAGCATTTTAAGGCAAAATCTGGCCAACATGGTATGGGGAAAAATCGAAATGGCCATAATGCCGATGATATTGTACTAAAAGTACCATTTGGAACTGAAGTTTTAAACGAAGATAAAAACGTTAAATTAGCTGATTTAGTTAATAAAGATGATAATATTATTTTAGTGAAAGGTGGGATTGGAGGGAAAGGTAATGCTTTTTTTAAAAGCTCTACAAATCAATCACCAAGACATGCCCAACCTGGAGAAAAAGGAGAAGAAAAAACAATTTGGTTAAGATTAAAGTTAATTGCTGATGTTGGCCTTGTTGGGCTCCCAAATGCTGGTAAAAGTACCTTCCTCTCAAAAATTTCTTCATCTAGACCTAAGATAGCTGATTACCCATTTACTACTTTATATCCAAACTTAGGTGTAAACAGAACAGATGACAAAGAATTTGTTGTAGCAGATATACCAGGTTTAATTGAAGAT
>CACNQW010000040.1 GCA_902622745.1 uncultured SAR116 cluster alpha proteobacterium | reverse complement strand
AGTTATCTCTTGCTCTTTTGTTAGATTTATAAAAGGCAAATTTTCTAATACTTTTTCAATAGGCAAAATTTTTTTTAAAATTGCTGAACTATGTATTAATTTTTCAGATAAATCCAGTAAAATCGAATTTTTGTTTGAAAATTTGCCAATATGTGTTCTTCTTAACTTAACTACATGACCAAAACTACTAATAGCCTCACCTAAATCTCTTCCTAAAGCTCGGATATAAGTTCCTTTTGAACAAATACACTCAAAAGAACAATAATCTTCATTAATATATTTTTTAATTTTAAAACTTTCAATAAAGACAGTTCTGGGATTTAATAAAAAATTTTTATTATTTCGTGCTAAAGAATAAGCCCTTTTACCATTTACTTTTATTGCTGAAAAGTTGGGAGGCACTTGTTCAATTTTTCCAAAAAATTTTTTAATATTCTCATTTATATTTTGTAAATTAGGTCTCATTCTAGAACTTGAAATAATAGTACCCATTTTGTCATCAGTAGAAGTCTTTTCTCCCCACTTCACAATAAATTCATAGCGTTTTTTAAATTGTTGCATTACCCCGATAGTCTTCGTTGCTTCTCCAATTGCTATTGGCAATAAACCTGAGGCCATTGGGTCTAAAGTTCCTGCATGACCAACTTTTTTAATTGAAAGAGAATTAACAACCAAATCAACTACTTTTCTTGAAGATATTCCTTCTGGTTTGTCAACAAAAAGCCAACCATTAACTTTCATTAATTACCTACTTAATTTTTTCTAATATAGAATTGATTTTATTTGAATATTGTAAAGAATTATCAAAAAAAAATTTTATTTTTGGAGCAAATTTTAAATTCAAATTTGAAGCTATTTTTTTTTGTATCAACTTTGACTTATTATTAAGTTTATCAATTAGTGGCTGATTTTCAGAAATAGAATTTGTTGTCACAAATATCCTTGCATTTTTTAGGTCAGGACTCAATGTCACATCAACAATAGTTAGGTTTTTGCTATCAAAATTTTCAAAAATAAAGTCCTCTTTAATAAAAAAATTTGATACTAAAAATCTTATTTGCTGTCCAACTTTTAATTGTCTATTTGAAGGTTGATTTTTATCAATCATATATATTAATTATAATGTTTTTTTTATTTCTTTCACTTCAAAACATTCCATAACATCACCAACTTTAATGTCATTATAATTTTCTAGACCCATTCCACATTCAAGGCCAAATTTAACTTCTTTTACTTCATCTTTAAATCTTTGCAAAGTTTTTAGTTTTCCTTCATGGACAACTGTATTTTCTCTCAAAAGTCTAAAACTACATCCTCTTTTTATAATACCTTCTGTTACAGAACAACCTGCAATTTTTCCATGATTAGTAATATTAAAGACTTGTTTAATTTCAGCATAACCAATAAATTCTTCTTGCAAATCAGGATCTAACATTCCTGCAAGTCCATTCTTAACATCTTCTATAAGTTCATAAATTATAGAGTGATATCTAATTTCAACCATATCTCTTTTAGCAATTTCCCTAGCTTGAGGTATTGCTCGAACATTGAAACCAAAAACCAAAGCTGAAGATGCAACTGCAAGAGAAATATCTGATTCATTAATGGGACCAACTGAACCTGATAAAATTTTAACCTTTATTTTTTCATCTCCTAATTTATTTAATGCCACTTTTATTGCTTCTAATGATCCATGAACATCTGTTTTTATAACAACGGGCAATTCTGTAATATCACCTGACTGAATATTAGCTAACATTTGTTCAACTGATCCTCTAGATGAGAGTGCAGCTTCTTTTTCTTTAAGTTTTCTGGTTCTATACTCTGCAACCTCTCTTGCTTTTGATTCACTCTCAACTACATTAGCTATATCACCAGCCATTGGAGTCCCCGAAAGCCCCAAAACCTCAATAGGAGATGAAGGCCTAGCTTCATAAACCCTTTCGCCTAAATCATTAATTAGCGCTCTAACTTTTCCACTTTCAGTGCCTACAACAATAATATCACCTACTCTAATTGTACCCGAAGCAACCAATAGAGTTATCACTGAACCTTTACCTTTTTCCATTTTTGACTCAATAACTGTACCTGAAGCTGGACAATTCGGATTGCTTTTTAGTTCCAAGATTTCTGCTTGCAATTCAATTGCTTCAATTAATTGGTCAAGTCCAGTTTTTTTCAAAGCGGATACATTTATGCACTGAATATCACCACCCATATCTTCTGGAATTAATTCATATTTAAGTAATTCATTTTTTACTTTCTGAGGATCAACATCTGGTTTATCACATTTGTTAACAGCTACAATAATTGGAACTTTTGCAGATTTAGCATGATTAATTGCTTCAATAGTTTGTTGTTTAATCCCATCATCAGCGGCCACGACTAAAATTACTATGTCCGTTATATTAGCACCTCTTGCTCTCATTTCTGAAAAAGCTTCATGTCCTGGAGTATCTATAAATGATACGAAATTTCCATTCTTAGTTTTTATTTGGTAGGCACCAATATGCTGAGTTATACCACCAGCTTCACTACTTACCACGCTAGTTTTTCTTAAAGAATCCAATAAAGATGTTTTTCCATGATCAACATGACCCATTATAGTTACAACCGGGGGTCTCTGAACAAGATTTTCAGAAACTTTATTATTATTTACTAGATCCAGCTCTATATCAGAATCTGAAATACGCTTAACTTTGTGGCCAAATTCATTCGTTATCAATTCTGCAGTATCTGCATCTATGACTTGTGCAGCTGTTGCCATTATACCATTTTTCATCAATTCTCTTACAACATCTGCGGTTTTCTCAGACATTCTATTTGCTAATTCAGAAACTACAATTGTATCTGGAATGATTACATCTCTGATCTGCTTAACTAAAGGTGTTGCAACTTCAGATTGCAGTTTTACTTTTTCTCTTCTCCGCTTAATAGATGCAAGAGAGCGAAATCTAACATTTTCACTATCTAAAGCTCTGGCAATAGTTAATTTACTCTCCCTTTTTTTATCAAAACCTTTATGGAGAGTTACTTTTTTTGAATTATCTTTATAAATGTCTTTGTTTAAAGATTTTTTTGAAAATTTGTTATCATCAAACTTTTTATCATCAAACAAATTTTTCTTAGAATCTACTGATGTAATATTTTTATTAACTAATTTTTCACTTACGTTATTTTGAATATTTTCGTCTTTTTTAATTAAATTTTTTGATTCTAAATCATATTGCGATTTGTAAACTTCATTTTCAGCTAGGGCAGCTGTTTTTGCTAGCCCATCCTTAAGTTCCTTACTTCTTTTGGCAATTTGCTCGGCACTTAATGAACTCTGAACACCACTTTGATCATTTTTAGAAGAGATTTTATTATCGAGAAATCTTTTTGCTCTCTTTACCTCAACTTGAACTGTATTTCGACCAGATCTAGAATTAGTAGTAACACTAGAGGGAATTTTATTAGGATTTATATTTGATTTTAATGTTAATTTACCACCAGATAAACTTAACTTTTTTCGTTCTTTTGAATTATTTTCAGACATTTTAATTTTTATTTCAATTTTTCATCTTCAAACCAATGCTTTCGAGCTTCCATTATAACCTCTCCAGCTTCATTCTCATTATTAAATACTTTTTTCCCTAGCAAAGTGAATAATTCTTCACTATCTAAGTCTGCAAGATCGTCTAAAGTCTTTATGTCATTTTCTACCAAAGTTAAAATATCAATCTTTGATAAATGACTAAAATCATATAATTTGCTATCAACTCCGCTTGATTTAAGTTTTTTTTCTACATTTTCATTTTCAAGCTTAACATAATTTTGAGCTCTTACTTGTAATTCAGCTGATAATTCTTCATCAAAACCTTCTATCTTATTCAATTCTTCTGTCGATGTATTAGCTATCTCATAAATTGAAGAATAACCTTCTGCTACAATTAAATGAGCTATTACATCGTCAACATCCAGAGCCTCAATAAAAATTTTTGTCCTTTCATTAATTTCCTCTTGTCTTTTCTCAGAATCATCACTTTCAGAAATTACATCTATGTACCATTTAGTAAGATCAGACGCTAATCTAACATTTTGCCCTCTTCTTCCAATTGCAAGTGACAACTGATCATCAGGGACAATTACTTCCATTCTACCAGCCTCTTCATCCATTATTACCTTAGATGGTACTGCAGGAGCTAGAGCATTTATTACAAATGTAACAGGATCTTCTGACCAAGGTATAATTTCAATCTTTTCGCCTTGTAATTCATTAACAACTGCCTGAACTCTTGACCCTCTCATACCTACGCAAGCTCCAACTGGGTCTATTGTATTATCTTTCGAATAAACACTAATTTTAGCTCTACTACCAGGTTCTCTTGCAACACTTTTTACTTCAATGATACCATCGTAAATTTCTGGAACTTCTTGAGTAAATAATAAACTTAAAAATTCATTACACGATCGTGAAAGAAAAATTTGTGGTCCTCTTGCCTCTTCACTTACATTTAATATATAAGTTCTTACTCTATCTCCTGCCTTTAATTGTTCTCTTGGTATCATTTCGTCTTTTCTTATGACGCCTTCAGCTTTACCAATGTCAAGTGTAACAGAAAAATTATCAAACCTTTTTACTGTGCCAAGTATTATTTCTCCAACTCTATCTTTAAATTGATTAAATTGACGCAATCTTTCTGCATCTCTTACCTTTTGGGAAATTACTTGTTTAGCACCTTGTGCTGCTATTCTTCCAAAATCAAAAGGAGGTAACACTTTTTTGTGATAGTCACCAATTTTTAATGAATTATCTCTTCTAAGAGCCTCTTCTAATGTCATTTGTGTTGATTCATCTTCAACCTCTTCGACCACATGTGTAAATTGTTCAATAGAAATCGCACCATTACTTCTATTAATATTAGCTCTTATATCTCTTTCCAAACCATATTTAGATCTGGCTGCCTTTTGAATAGCTTCTTCCATAGCTAAAATGACATCTTCTTTATCAATTAGTTTTTCTCTAGCCACAGTCTCGGCTACCTGAATAAGTTCAATTCTTGGAATATTTTCCATTTAAAAAAACCTCTTTTATTTATCAAAACCTTAAATTTCACTAGTAATAACTTATAAGAGTATAATTTGAAATAAAAATTTAATTTTTTTTAAAAAAAAACCAATTTACAACATTGTCATTTTCTAGAGCTTTACAAGTATACTTTGTATTAATGATACATTTTGGTTTTTCATTTTCATAATTAAATCCATTTTTTACCCATGTGAAATCCCTCCTTATATGGAGTTGTTCAAGAACCCAGCTTTTCATGACGTCATGATCTGTTGATATAATTAATTTACCTTCATGTCTCATAACCTTACTAAGATCATCAAGAAATTTTTGTTGTATTAATCTTCTTTTTTTATGTTTTTTCTTTGGCCAAGGATCAGGTTGTAATATTAAAATCAAGTCAAAGAAATTCCTCTTAAACTTTTTTATAATTAAATTTATGTCATTAGGCCAAATTTTAATATTTCTAATATTTTGCATTACAATTTGTTTTAACAATTTAACACACCCATTATAATAAACATCACACCCAATAAATAAATCATTTGGTCTGTTTAAAGACATATGAACTAAATTCATGCCGTTTCCAAAGCCTATTTCTAAAATATTTTTGTTATTTTCATTAAATTTTATTTTATGAAGTTGGTCCTCTTGTAAATAAAATTTTTGACTATAATCCTTCAAGAGTTTTATGTTACTGGAAGACAGTTTTCTTCCTTTACGACGTCCATAAAAAAAAATTTTATTTTTTTTTAAAAACAATTGATCTTATAACTCCTTTTTGAACATTTCTATAAGATCTGTCTTCTCCCAAGTAAAAGATCCTCTTAATACTTCATCTGGCTTTCTCCCAAAGTGACCATATGAGGATGTTGGAACATAAATCGGGTTGTTCAGTTTTAGTTTATCTCTAATGCCTTTAGGTGACAAATCAACATTTTTTCTTATACATTCTTCTAAAACTTTATCATCTACCATTCCTGTTCCAAAAGTATTAACATAGAGAGATAATGGTTGTGAAACGCCTATTGCATAGGCTATTTGAATGCTACATTTTGAAGCTAATTTAGAAGCAACAACATTTTTAGCCAAATATCTTGTCATATACGCAGCTGATCGATCAACTTTAGTTGGGTCTTTTCCTGAAAATGCACCTCCACCATGTTGAGATGATCCGCCATAAGTATCAACTATTATTTTTCTTCCAGTTAATCCAGTATCTCCGTCAGGACCTCCAATCACAAACCTTCCAGTTGGATTAACCAAAATATCATCGGTATTATAAGACCATTCTTTTGGAAGAACTTTTTTGACCACATCAATAATAAATTCTCTTAATTCTATTTGACTAAAGTTTTCTTCATGCTGTGTAGAAACTACAATTTTTTTTGCACCAATTGGGACATATCCATTATATTCAATAGAAAGTTGTGATTTACTATCTGGTCCTAAAAAATCTGCCTTTCCAGCGTGTCGCATTTCAGATAATTCTTTTAAGATTAAATGTGAATAATATATAGGAGCTGGCATAAAACTTTCTGTTTCATTTATAGCATATCCGAACATTAAACCTTGATCGCCTGCACCCTCTTCTTTATTTTCATTTTGATCAACACCAATAGCGATATCAGTTGATTGATTATGCAAATAATTTTCAACTTTAAGTTTTTCCCAGTGAAACCCAGATTGTTCATATCCTATTTTTTTAACTGATAATCTTATCTTCTCTTCAATCTCGTCAAATAAATCTAATTTATCTACATCTAATCTATATTCTCCAGCAATAACAATTTTATTTGTTGTTACAAGCGTTTCACAGGCCACTCTACTAAATGGATCCTTAGCTATCATTAAATCAACTACGGTGTCTGAAATAAGATCACTAATTTTATCTGGATGACCTTCAGAAACTGATTCTGATGTAAATAAATAATTTCTCATTTGAACTCCTATTTTAAGAAATATTTTTTGAATAACAAATTTAAAGCAGCAGTTACAGAAATTAAAATTATAAATATATAATTCCCATATTTCATATATATAGTCTCATTTGTTTTCTTAATCAATTTAAAAGATAAAGTTCCCTTTTCGTTTAAATTTATTTTTTTTAAGACTTTTCCATAAGGATTAATCAAGCCAGAATAACCTGTATTTGCCACTCTAATTACTGGAATTCCAAATTCTACTGCTCTTATTTTTGCAAATTGAAAATGTTGGATCGGACCAATAGAATTTCCAAACCAAGCGTCATTTGTTATATTAATAATTATGGAAGTTTCTTCGTCTAAAGATTTAAAAATTAAGTCACTAAAAAGAATTTCATAACATATTAATGGAACAAACTTGTAAAATTTGTTAACAGAGATTGCTTTATTTTTATGCCCATTTGTAAAATCAATTTTATTTTTAAAAAAGTCAAATTTTGGCAAAATCTCTCTAAATGGAATAAATTCCCCAAAAGGAACAAGAATATTTTTATTATAAATATTTCTTATTTCCGCTTTTGAGTTTATTAGTAAAGCAGAATTAAAATAATTATTTTGATTCTTATAGATTAATCCAGTAAATAAAAATTCATTTTTTTTTGGGTTTAAAAACCTTTTAGATAAATCTTGTAGTAAACTTTTATCTCTAGGATACAATCCCAAAAAAGCTGTTTCTGGCCAAATATTTAATTTTGAGAGAAAATTGTTTTCATTCTCATTTATTTTTGATAAATCAGTCAATTTTTGATGATGATAATGTTTCAAGTTTTTCTTCCATTTGATTTCCTGTTTTATATTTGGTTGAATAACGTTTATCAAATGTGATTTATCAAACACAGAAGAGGGTTTAT
>CACNQW010000039.1 GCA_902622745.1 uncultured SAR116 cluster alpha proteobacterium | reverse complement strand
TTCATGATAAATCTTCTGGTGCAGGAGAATTCAGAGGTGGATTTGGATTAGATTATGAAATAGAAATTTTATGCAAAGAGGCAACAGCAAGTTTTGTAATGGATCATGGGCGATTTGGTCCCCCAGGTGTATTGGGTGGAGCTGATGGTGGTAAAAATAAAGTAAAAATAAAAAGAAAAAATAAAAAAGATTATGTGCCTGAACATTTGTCTAAGGAACAAGATATAAGATTAAAAAAAGGTGATAAAGTTCAAGTTCAAACTCCTGGTGGGGGAGGTTTTGGAAATCCAAAGAAAAGAAATAAACATTTAATTATTAATGATGTATTAGAAGAAAAACTTTCACATAAAGATGCATTAAAAATATATGGAAAAAAAATTATTTGAATTAATAAAATTTAATATTGTTAGATGATTAAACAGGAAATTCATTTAGAGAATGTTTTTAGCAGGAATTTAAAATGTTTCAAACACCGCCCACTAAATATATGGGAATTTATTGAAGAATCTATCAGATTACATTCTAAAAAAACATGTATTATTGACGAAAACAAAAATTATTCATATTCACAAATTTTGAAATTAGTAAACTCTATAGAAACATTGTTTGTGAAATACAATTTTAAAAAGAAAGATAGAATCGGTATACTTTTTGAAAATGATATCAGTTTTGTGATTGTTTCATTGTATTGTATTAGAAGAGGCTTAATACTAGTGCCTTTAAATCCTAGATCCTCAAGATTTGAAAATAATACTATTTTAAATGATTGTAATGCAACTGCTGTAGTTTTTGATACATCCTTAACTAATAAAATTTCTGATATAGAAAAAGATGTAATTAAAATTAGTTTTAAACTTGAAGATTTAAATAATCCCTCTAATAAAGATTTTTCCAAGGAAGCTAATTTAATTGATACTGAAACTGCTATAATATTATATACCTCTGGAACAACTGGAAAACCTAAAGGAGCAATGTTAACACATTTTAATGTAATACATTCTTGTTTACATTATAAAAATGCTTTTAATTTAACGTCTAATGATCATTCAATTTTAGTTGTTCCAGCAAGTCATGTTACAGGAATAGTCGCACATTTTTTACTTATGATATTTGTAGGTGGCAGTTTAACTCTTAAAAAGAAATTTGAGGTTAAAGATTTTTTAAACACCGCTGAAGATCAAGAGTTAACATATTTGATTATGGTGCCTGCAATGTATAATTTATGTATTGAAAGAGGAAAATTTAATAGTTCAAGATTGTCTAAATGGAGAATTGGTGGATTTGGCGGAGCACCAATGCCAATTGGTACATTGAAAAAACTAAAAAAAGTTCTTCCAAACTTGTCACTAATTAACATTTATGGTGCAACAGAAACAACTTCTCCAACTACTATAATGCCAAAAGAATATTCAATTGATAAGTTAAATAGTGTTGGGAAATGTGTTCCAACTGGCCAAATAAAAATCATTAATGAAAAACAAGAAGAATTAAGGTCAAATCAACACGGTGAATTATTAATCTCAGGCCCAATGGTTATTCCAGGTTATTGGAATAATGATGTAGCTACAAAAAAAGAATTTACAGAAAATGGCTTTTGGAAATCAGGTGATGTTGGCTTTAAGGATGAGGAAGGTTATATCTATATATTAGATAGAAAAAAAGATATTATTAATAGGGGTGGATATAACGTTTATTCTTCAGAAATTGAAAATTTAATAAGTTTACAAAATGGTGTAATTGAAGTTGCGGTTATACCTCATCCAGATGAAATTCTTGGTGAAAAAATTCATGTGGTAATTTTTAAAAATGACTCATTGTTAGTTGATCAATTAAAGTTAATTTGTAAAACTAAACTAGCTGACTACAAACAACCTGATTATTGGACAGTTGTCAAAGATTATTTGCCCAAAAATAAAAATGGTAAAGTAATGAAAAAAGATTTATCAAAATTATATAATTTATTTTAAGTAGGAGATAATTTATGAAAGGTTTAATGCAAGATCATCCATTGTTGATTTCATCAATATTTGAGCATGCTATTAATAATTACCCAACCCAAGAAATAGTAAGTAATTCAGTTGAGGGGGGTATTCATAAATATACTTATGAAGACTGGGGTAATAGAACAAAACAATTAGCTAATGCACTAAAGGATTATGGTGTTTTAGAAGGTGACAGAATTGGAACATTAGCGTGGAATGGTTACAGGCATTTAGAACTTTATTATGCAACTTCTTCTAGTGGTTTAATTTGTCATACCATGAATCCAAGGTTACATCACGATCAAATAGCTTACATTGTAAATCATGCAGAAGATAAAATCATTTTTGTCGATTTAAACATTGTAGATTTGATTAAACTAGCAGCGCCAAGCTTTAAATCGGTTAAAGCTATTGTGGTTATGACTGATAGTAAAAATATGATTGATTTAGAATTATCTAATGGAATTGAAGTTTTATGTTACGAAGACTTTATTGATAAAAAACCCATTGAATTTGATTGGCCAAATTTAGATGAAAAAACTGCATCATCGCTATGTTATACTTCAGGAACAACTGGAAATCCAAAAGGTGTATTATATACTCATAGATCAACTGTTCTTCATGCTTATGGGATTAATCTAAAAGATGCAATACCATATGGCGCAAAAGATGTTGTGATGCCAGTTGTACCAATGTTTCATGTAAATGCATGGGGGACACCTTATGCTGCGGCTATGTGTGGAACAAAATTTGTATTTCCTGGTGCTAAATTAGATGGTGAAAGTTTAACTGATTTAATGAATCAAGAGAAAGTAACAATATCATTAGGGGTTCCAACTGTTTGGTTATTACTATTAAATCATTTGAGAGACAGTGGCAAAAAACTAGATACAGTCCAAAGATTAATTATTGGTGGTTCAGCATGTCCAAGAACATTATTTGAAGGTTTTGGGGAAGAATACAATGTAGATGTTATACATGCATGGGGTATGACAGAAATGAGTCCGATTGGAACTGCAAATATGCCTTTATACAATACTACAGTAAAAAATAAAGAAGAATATTATGATCAAAAAATACCTCAAGGAAGAACTGTTTTTGGCCATCAAATGAAGCTGATTGATGATGAAGGTAACATCATGCCAAATGATGGCAAAACACAAGGAAGATTGCTTTCAAGAGGTTATTGGGTTTTAAAAAGTTATTATAATGACGACACTCAAAAAGACAGGTTCTTTGACGGTGGATGGTTTGATACTGGAGATATTGCCACAATTGATAAAAATGGATTTATGACAGTAACAGATAGAAATAAAGATATTATTAAGTCAGGAGGAGAATGGATAAGTTCTATTGATTTAGAAAATATTTGTGTAGGCCATCCCTCAGTAGCTAATGCAGCTGCCATTGCAATTCCAGACGAGAAATGGGATGAAAGGCCTATGATTGTTGTTCAACTTTTACCAGGTAAAGAAGTTTCAAAAGATGAAATTTTAAATTTCTACTCAGGTAAAATTGCCAAATGGATGATACCAGATAGAGTAGAGTTTGTAGATAACATACCCTTAGGTGCAACAGGTAAAATTTTGAAAACTAAATTGAGGGATATGTTCATTAATTAGTTAGACCATGTGACGTCTGGCAATTAGTGACCCACCGTCAACTGGTAATACTATTCCAGTAATGTAAGCACTTGCTTTTGAGGAAAGAAAGATAGCTGCTCCTGCCATATCTTCAGGTACGCCTATTCTTTTTCTTGGTACAGAGTTTATTATTTCTTTTTCATACTTTTTTAAAGTTTCATTCATCATTTGACTTTGAAAAGGTCCTGGAGCAATGGCATTAATGTTAATATTTCTCTCTGCCAATCTATTAGCCAACACCCTTGTTAATTGATGCACGGCAGCTTTTGAAGCTGGATATGAATATGTTTCAGCTCGAGGTATCCCAATTCCATCAATAGAGCCAACATTAATAACTCTAGAGGGATCCGAATTAGTACCACTTTTTTCAAGCAATTTAACAAACTTTTGAGTTAAAAAAAATATTGATTTAACATTTGTATCCATAACTTTGTCCCAACCATTTTCTGGAAAATTGTCAAAGTCTGCACCCCAGGCTGCTCCAGCATTATTGACTAAAATATGCAATTTTTTTTCATTTTTATTAATTGTTGAAAATAAATTCTGTATTTCATTTATTTGCGTAAGATCTGCTGGTATTGATATACATTGACCAAACTTTGATAATCTCATGGCTGTATTATCACATTGTTCTTTTTTTCTTGAAGAAATATAAGTTTTTACCCCTTGCTTAACAAAACCTTCGGCAATCATTTCGCCTATACCTCTTGACCCACCTGTAATTAAAGCCACCTTACCTTTTATATCAAAAAGATTATCCATATAAACACCTTCACTTGTAATAAAATTTATAATAATTTAATTAAAAAAAAATTAAATTAAAAACATTAGCAACAATGAATACTGAACTTATAGAAGTTAGAAAAGATGAAAAACTAAATGAAGAAAGTTTAAAATTATTTTTCTCAGATTTGTTAAAAAGTAAAATAAATAACTTTAGTTTAAAACAATTTAGCGGAGGTCATGCAAATTTAACTTATTTGATTTCAGTCAATGATAAAGAGTACGTATTAAGAAGACCGCCTTTAGGGCCAATAGCTCCATCAGCTCATGATATGAAAAGAGAGCATAAAGTACAAAGATCATTACATAATGTTTTTCCTTTAGTTCCAAATAGCATTTATTTTAGTGATGATGTGTCTATCGTAGGAAGTCAATTTCACATTATTGAAAGGAAAAAGGGATTTGTAATCAGAAAAGAATTCCCTGATTTTTTACCATTAAATTTAAATTTTATAAATGAAATGTCTGATCAAATGATAAAGATTTTGTCTGATTTACATAAAATTAACCCTATTAAGGTTGGTTTAGAAAAATTGGGTAGACCAGAAGGTTTTGTAGAAAGACAATTACTAGGGTGGGAAAAAAGATGGAAATTAGCAACAGAAAATACATCACTAAATACTATCTTTGATGATTTACTAGAAAATTTAAAATTAAATATTCCAAAGTCAAAAATTGTTTCGATTATTCATAATGATTTTAAATTAGATAATATAATGTGGAATAATAGTAATTTTTTAACTCCTGAAGCAATATTTGATTGGGATATGTGTACATTAGGCGATCCACTTATGGATTTAGGGCATATGTTAAACTACTGGATAGATAAAGAAGATGATAAAGATGCAAAGCTGATTACTTCAATGCCAACAACTGGAAACAAAATTTTGTTTCCTTTGAAAAGTGAAATTATTAAGCTATATTCTAAATATACAGGTTTTGATGTAAAAAATATAAATTGGTATTACGCATTTGGAGCCTTTAAATTATCTGTTATTTTACAGCAAATTTATGTTAGATATTTAAAAGGGCAAACTAAAGATAAAAGGTTTGCAAATTTTAATAAAAGAATTAATGCTCTGATTAAAAGAGCACATGGAATAAATTTAAATGAGGTTGGAGAAAAGTAATGAATTTTGAGTTTTCTAATAAAGTTATAGAATTACAAAATAAATTAACAAATTTTATGAATGAAAATGTTTACAAAAACGAAGAAGTTTTTGAAGATCAATTAAATAAAAATGGACGTTGGACAATACCACCTATTCTTGAGGAATTAAAAGAAAAAGCAAAAAAAGAAGGATTATGGAATTTGTTTTTACCTGAAAGTGAATTAGGAGCTGGTCTTAAAAATATTGAATATGCTCCTTTATGTGAAATCATGGGAAGATCTCCGATTGGTGCTGAAATTTTCAATTGTTCTGCTCCAGATACAGGTAATATGGAAGTTTTTGTTAGATATGGAACTGATAATCAGAAAGAAAAGTGGTTACAACCTCTATTAAATGGAGAGATTAGGTCTGCATTTGCAATGACTGAGCCTAATGTTGCATCTTCTGATGCATCCAATATCCAAGGTTCAATTGTTAGAGATGGTGATCATTATGTTATCAATGCAAGGAAGTGGTGGACTTCAGGAGCTATGGATCCAAGATGTAAGATTATGATTTTTATGGGTAAATCCGATCCAAATGCAGAGAAGTATAAGCAACAATCTATGATTTTGGTGCCTATTGATACTAAAGGGGTAAAAGTTTTACGTCATTTACCGGTGTTTGGCTATGATGATGCACCTCATGGTCATGCTGAGGTTGAGTTCGACAATGTAAGAGTTCCTGTTGAGAATATACTGCTCGGTGAAGGCAGGGGGTTTGAAATTGCTCAGGGTAGGCTTGGTCCAGGTAGAATACATCATTGTATGAGATTGATTGGTCAGGCTGAAAGAGCATTAGAATTAATGGTTGCTCGTGCAAAGTCTAGAGTTGCTTTTGGAAAAACACTTGCTGAACAAGGTGTTGTTATGGATCAAATAGCTTCAAGTCGTTCTGAAATAGAGCAATCTAGATTATTGGTTTTAAAAGCTGCTCACATGATGGATACAGTAGGTAACAAAGTAGCTCGTAAGGAAATTGCTATGATCAAAGTAGTAGTTCCGAACATGGCTGCAAGAGTTATAGATAGGGCGATACAGGTTCATGGAGGTGGCGGAGTTTCAGCTGATTTTCCTTTATCATACGCATATGCCAATGCAAGATATTTAAGACTTGCAGATGGTCCTGATGAAGTTCACAACATGACTATAGCTAAATTAGAATTAAAAGATAAAAATTAATTAGGAAAAATCCTAATATAATGTTTAACTTTACTAGCTTTAAGTCAATAATATCTAAAGATGATATTTCAAATAGTGTATTTAAGTTAAGTTCTATTGAAAGAATATTTGAGGACTCATATGTATTTTGCCAAAAAGTTTTTGGTTTTAACTTAACAAAAAATTCTATTACTTCACTTAAAACTGTTAAAATAAACTCTATTAATGATGATATTTATATAAACACTAAAATATCAAAAATTAACAATAAAAAAGTAAAATTTGAGAATACTTTAATGGTATCCTCAGGCATTAAAGAAAGTAAAATTGGTATTAGAGTTTTCGAAGTTAACGAAGTTTTTGAAACTTTGCTAAAAAATACGAAGGTTTTTAATCAAAAATTAAACTTTTTTTCTTCTTATAAAGGTATAGTTCGAACTGAAGAATGTGACCAAATGTATCACATGAACGTTCAGTTTTATTTTGACAAACATTCTAAAGCTCTAAAAAAGTTTACAAATCATATTCTTAAAAATAAACTTTTTAAAATTAAATCTGAAAGATGTATCTTTTACAAAGAAGTACATGAATTTTCTGCACTAGAGATAGTGATTTTTGTTAAAAATTTAAAAAAAAATCATTTAACTTTGCAATCTAAACTTTATTGTACTTCAAAACATTATGTTTCAGCTTATTTTGAAACTGAAATTGCATTTGAAAGTGATACAAAGCAAATTTTTAAAGCTATTGATAGTTTATTACAAAAGAAACAAAACACTTTTGTGAACGATTTTAATTTTATAAAATTAAGAAAAATTAGACCGTTTAGAATTTTAAAAAAACCCTCAGAAAACTCTATTATAACTTGCAAAAAAGCTTCAAATACGTGGGACCTTGATTTTGATGGGTATGCCACTCATAGATTTCTTATATCTTGTGTTTCAGATGCAGCCACTCAATTATTTACAAAATGTGGAGTTAATCATAAATGGAGAGCAGACTATCAAATTGGTTCAGCTGCTTTAGATTATATTGTTAGATATTATAATTATCCTACAATTGGGATGGCAGTTTCTTTGAAATCAAACTTTATTGAAATTAACGAAAAATCTTTTAAATTTTGTCATCATCTTATTGATGATGCCTCAAATAGAGTTTTGATGGATATCCAAATAGTTGCAGTACTTTTTGATTTAAAGAAAAGAGTTGCTATTAAATTACCAAAAAGTTTTAGAAAAAAAGCAGAAGCTCTTTTAATTAAAAATCAGTAATTGCTATAAAGTTTAAATTTTTCTAAATGATGATCACTATCACCCATTAAATGATCTATCATAACTAGTCTTTTGGC
>CACNQW010000038.1 GCA_902622745.1 uncultured SAR116 cluster alpha proteobacterium | reverse complement strand
TTAATGATGTTTTTGTATTAATTTTATTCAGAATATCTTCAGCGGAAAAAGAAAAACCAAGATCTTCTCTCAATTTGTAAGGTACTGGTTTTGCACCAGAAAATCTAATGGCTGATTCATAAATAGGGAAACCAGGGTTTGGATACAAAATTTCCCTATTATTATCACCTAAAAGCATTGATGAAAAAAAAATAATAACTTTCCCTCCTGGAACAATTAAGATATTTTCTGGTGAAATTTCAACATTGTGCCTCCTAAAAATATCTGAACAAACTGCTTCTCTTAATTTTGGTATTCCAGAAGCTTGAGTGTAACCATGATGACCATCCCTTAATGCTTTGATCCCAGCCTCTACAATGTGTTCTGGCGTTAAAAAGTCAGGTTGTCCTATTCCCAGGTTTATTATTTCTCTTCCTTGTTCAGAAAGTTTGTTGGCCTTTGCCAAAACTGAAAATGCCGTTTCTGTACCTAAATTTAAACTTCTATTTGTAATCATTTTTAAACATTGACAACATTTACATATAAATTGAAAAAACAAAAGTTTTTTATATAATTTATACATATGGTTTGATTTCAGATAAGTCTTACTTTAATAAGAGTATTGATATGGCGAGTGTAGCTCAGCTGGTTAGAGCGCTAGACTGTGACTCTTGAGGCCGCCGGTTCGATTCCGGTCACTCGCCCCAATTTAATATTGATTATTTTGGGATATAGATATATTAAATATTTAACAAGTGCGGGCGTGGCGGAACTGGTAGACGCGCATGGTTTAGGTTCATGTACTGAAAGGTGTGGGGGTTCAAGTCCCTCCGCCCGCACCACAACAAACTCAGGAAGTTGAAATGGAAATAAAAGAAAAAAAATCAAAGGGATTAAAGAGAGAGTTTGAAATTATAATTACTAATAAATCAATTGACGAACTAGTTCAAAATAAAATTTCAGAACTCGCTCCTAAAGCTAACATACCTGGCTTCAGGCCAGGAAAAGTTCCTCATAATATTATAAGGTCAAGATTTGGAAAACAGATTTTTGGTGAGGTAGTAAATGAAAGCTTAAACAATGCATCAAAAAAAATTGTTGATGATTTCAAAATCAATGCCGCAACTCAACCAAAGATGGATGTCAAGTCACTTGATGAAGGAAAGGATATTAAAGTAAATTATTCTGTTGAGGTGATGCCAGAGTTCAAAGTTCCTGACTTAACTAAATTAAAAATTACACGTCCAATTGTTAAAGTTGAAGAAAAGCAAGTTGATGAATCAATTGAAAGGATTGCTTCACAAAATACAAAGACTGAAAAGATTAAAAAGGACAGAAAGACTAAATTAAATGATACGGTTGTTATTGATTTTGAAGGAAAAATTAATAATGAAGTTTTCGAAGGAGGTACTGCAAAAGGTCATCATCTAAAAATTGGTTCTAAATCCTTTATACCTGGCTTTGAGGATAAATTAATTGGTAAAAGTTCAGGTCAAAATCTTGATGTTGATCTTAACTTTCCTGAAGATTATCAGGCTAAAGAATTGGCAGGAAAAAAAGTTATATTTAATGTTACAATTAATGAGATTAGAGAAGATGTGAAAACCGAAATTAACGATGATTTTGCTAAATCTTTAGGATTAGATAACTTAGAATCTTTGAAGAAAAATGTTAAAGAACAGATTATAAACCAACATTCAATTCAAAGTAGATCAAAAATGAAAAGGGAAATATTAGATTTGCTTGCTAATTCAGTTGACTTTGATCTTCCAAATACTCTTGTAGAAGATGAATATCAAAGTGTTTGTATGGCAATGAAACCAAATCAACAGACAACTGATGATCAGAATGATAAATCTAATGATGAAAGTATGACAAAATCTGAAAAAGATGATGCTTTATCTATATCTAAAAGAAGAGTAAGATTAGGACTTATATTAGCAGAGATTGGAAGACTCAACAATATTAAAGTTGAAGAAAAAGACACCCAAAATGCAATGATGCAAGAATTACAAAGATATCCTGGAAAAGAAAAAGAAATCTTGGATTATTTTAAAAAAAATCCAGAGGCTCAAAATCGACTTTCTGGTCCTGTTTTTGAAGATAAAATAATTGATTTTATTGTAGAATTGGCCGAAGTTAAAGAGAAGTATGTAAGCACTGAAGATCTTTATAAAGAAGATGATACAGATATAAAAAATGAATTAAAAAAAGAAAAAAGTAATAAATCAAAAAACAAAGTCTCAAAAAAGAATTAAATAACAGTAAAGGAAATTTTAATGAATAACTTTGATGTAAATATGGGTAACACTTTATCTGCTCTTGTACCTATGGTTGTAGAACAAACTAATAGGGGTGAAAGATCTTATGATATTTATTCTAGACTGCTAAAAGAAAGAATAATTTTTTTGATTGGACCAGTTGATGACAACATTGCATCATTAGTATGTGCTCAGTTATTATTTTTAGAAGCAGAAAATCCTTCTAAAGATATTTCGATGTATATTAATTCACCAGGAGGTGTAGTCACTTCAGGTCTGTCTATTTATGATACAATGGAATATATTAAGCCTGATGTATGTACAGTTTGTTTTGGTCAGGCAGCAAGTATGGGATCATTATTACTAACAGCAGGTGCTAAAAATAAAAGATTTTGTTTGCCTAATTCAAGAATTATGACGCATCAGCCCTCTGGTGGATTTCAAGGTCAAGCAGCTGATATTGAAATACATGCCAAAGAAATAATGAATTTAAGAAGTAGACTAAATCAAATATATGTTAAACACAGTGGCAAGAAACTTGCAGATATAGAGAGTTTAATGGATAGAGATACTTTTATATCTCCTGAAGATGCTGTTAAGTTAGGCCTTATTGATAAGGTTGTAAATAAAAGAGATGAAGTAAATAAATGATTAAATTGTTGTTGCAATTCGTTATGAAATAAACAAAAGTTATAGATATGAGTAAAACTGAGAAAAACAATTCTACATTATATTGTTCATTTTGTGGTAAAAGCCAACACGAAGTAAAAAAACTTATCGCGGGTCCAACTGTATTTATTTGTGACGAATGTGTTGAGCTTTGCATGGATATTATTAAAGAAGAGCATAAACAAAATTCTTCTAAAGGATCTAATGGAGTTCCAACACCATCTGAAATTTTTAAAGTACTTGACGAATATGTTATTGGACAGTCAAGTGCCAAAAAAGTCTTATCTGTCTCTGTTCATAATCATTATAAGAGACTTAATGCATCAAAAGGTATTGATGATGTTGAAATATCTAAATCAAATATATTGTTAGTCGGTCCAACTGGATGTGGAAAAACTTTGCTGGCCCAGACATTAGCCAAAATTCTAGATGTACCTTTTACAATTGCTGATGCAACTACTTTGACTGAAGCAGGTTATGTTGGAGAAGATGTTGAAAATATTATTTTGAAGTTACTACAAGCCTCTGATTATAATGTAGAGCGTGCTCAAAAAGGAATAGTATATATAGATGAGGTTGATAAAATTTCACGTAAATCAGAAAATCCATCTATAACTCGAGATGTTAGTGGAGAAGGTGTTCAGCAGGCACTCCTCAAAATCATGGAGGGTACAATAGCTTCAGTTCCACCACAAGGCGGCAGAAAACATCCACAACAAGATTTTTTACAAGTAGATACTACAAACATCCTTTTCATATGTGGAGGTGCTTTTGCAGGTATTGATAAAGTTATTTCTAATAGAAGTAAAAGTTCTTCTATGGGTTTTGAAGCTGAGATTAAAGATAAAGACGATAGGCTATCAAGTGAAATTTTAAAAGAAATTCGACCAACAGATCTTGTCAAATATGGACTTATACCAGAATTTGTTGGAAGACTACCTGTCTTGGCAACTTTAGAAGATCTTGATGAAGAAGCACTAGTGAAAATATTAACTGAACCAAAAAATGCATTAACAAAACAGTATAAGAAACTTTTTGAAATGGAAAATACAAAACTAGATTTTAGAAAGGAAGCCCTTTCCGCAATTGCAAAAAAAGCGATAGAACTTGATACTGGCGCGAGAGGTTTAAGGTCTATTATTGAAAAGTTGTTAATGGAAACTATGTTTGAATTACCATCTCAACCAAATATTGACGAAGTTGTTATTAATGAAGATGTTGTGATCAAAGATAAAAAACCAATTACTGTTCATTCTAAAAATAAGAAAAGCATTTCACAGACGATTTCGTAAAATCTTTAAACACTAATACTTGAATTTAATTTATAGAACTATATTTAAGATATATGTCTGATCCAGTATTACCATTAAGAGATATAGTAGTATTTCCTCAAATGATAGTACCATTATTTGTTGGAAGAAATAAATCTATTAATGCTTTGGAAATATCTATGTCCGAAAATAAGGATATTGTCTTAGTTACACAAAAAGCATCTAAAATTGAAGATCCGAAGCCTAAAGATCTTTACTCTGTAGGAACAATTTGTAAAATACTGCAACTCTTAAAGCTACCTGATGGAACTTTAAAAGTTCTTGTAGAGGGTAAGAAAAGAGTAAAAATTAACTTTTTACCACAAAAAAATCATGATAATTACCTTACGTGTAATTTCAAAGTTTTGTCAAATCTTGGTATATCTAAAATTGATTCCTCAGTTATAAATATCCTTCATACAGTTTTTGAAGATTATTTAAATCTAAACAAAAAGACAAATAATGAAATTATAAATTTGATTACTGATATAAAAGACCCGTCTAAACTATGTGACACAATAATTTCAAATCTAACATTAACCATTAAAGAAAAACAAGAATTTTTAGAAGAAAATGACGTATCCTCTAGAATTAAAAAATTGATTTCAAAATTAGAGATTGAAGTTGACACACTTGCAATTGATAAAAAAGTAAGAAATAGAGTTAAATCTCAAATGGAAAAAACTCAAAGGGAATATTACTTAAATGAACAATTAAAAGCAATACAGAATGAACTTGGTAATGATGAAGATGGCAAAGATGAGTTTCAAGAAATAAAAGAAAAAATAAGCAAAGTTAAACTTTCAAAAGATGCTCTGGATAAAGTTAATGCAGAATTCAAAAAGCTTAAAAATATGAGTCCAATGAGTGCTGAATCTGGAGTTGTTAGAAGTTATATTGATTGGATACTGTGTCTTCCATGGAAAAAACTCTCTAAAATTAATAATGATCTAACTTTGGCAAAACAAATACTTGATGAAGATCATTATGGTTTAAAAAAAGTTAAAGAAAGAATTTTAGAATTTTTAGTAATGCAAAAAAGATCAAAGTCATTGAAAGGACCCATATTATGTTTAGTAGGGCCTCCTGGTGTCGGCAAAACATCACTAGGTAAATCTATTGCAAAAGCAACAGGAAGAACTTATTTGAGAATGGCTCTTGGTGGTGTAAGAGATGAAGCTGAGGTTAGAGGACATAGAAGAACATATATAGGATCATTGCCTGGAAAGATTATTCAGGGATTGAAAAAAACTAAATTCAATAATCCTCTATTTCTTCTAGATGAAATTGATAAAATTGGTTCAGATTATAGAGGTGATCCTTCTTCAGCACTATTGGAAGTACTAGATCCTGAACAAAATAGCAGTTTTCAAGATCATTATCTTGAAATAGATTATGACTTATCTAAAACTATGTTTATAACAACTGCTAATACTTTAAATATCGCAGATGCACTTTTAGATCGTATGGAAATAATCAGATTGCCGGGATACACAGAAAGTGAAAAGCTACAAATAGCTAAAAAACATTTGATATCAAAGATAAAGAACGAAAATAACGTTAAAGATGATGAAATATTAATATCAGATGAAATTTTAAAAGAAATTATACAAAAATATACTAAAGAAGCTGGAGTAAGGTCACTTGAAAGAGAGATTTCAAAATTAATAAGAAAAATTATTACAGATATTGAAATTAATGGAAAAGTTTCACAAAAAATAGATAAAAAAAACTTGTTAGAATATCTTGGCCCACCAAAATATAATAGAATAGGTAAGGAAAATATAAATTTAGTGGGTGTAACAAATGGTTTAGCTTGGACACAGGTAGGTGGCGAGTTACTGAATATTGAAGTAGTAAAAGTTCCTGGTAAAGGCAGATTTTCATCAACTGGAAAACTTGGTGATGTTATGAAAGAATCTATAAAAGCTGCTGAATTCTATATTAAATCTAATCATTTAAAATTAGGAATTGAACAAAATATCATAAATAGCTTTGATGTACATGTTCATGTTCCTGAGGGTGCCACACCCAAAGATGGACCTTCAGCAGGGGTCGCTATGATTTCAAGTATAGTATCAACACTTACTGATAATAAAGTCAGATGTGATGTCGCTATGACAGGTGAAATTACACTCAAAGGTAAAGTTCTTCCTATAGGAGGATTAAAAGAAAAATTACTAGCTGCAACTCAAAATGGAATAAAAAAAGTATTAATACCACACGATAACGAGAAAGATCTTATTGAGATTGATAAAGAAATAATTGATAAAGTAAAAATAAAGTCTGTTGAATATGTTGATGAAATATTATCTGAAACTTTAGAAAATAAAATTGAACCACTTATTAATATAAAGTCTGAAATTAGTCAAAAAATTAAGAATGATCAAGTAGAGCCTTCTACACAAAGACATTAAAAATTATTTATTTGCATCCTTTATTTCTTAAGGTATGATTAAATGTTTTTATTATTTATTGGAGGTTTGCATGAATAAAAATGAATTAATCGCTAGTGTATCTGAGGCATCTGGTTTATCAAAATCTGATGCTGGTAAAGCTGTTGATGGCGTAATTGGCGCAATAACAGGCGCTTTAAAGTCTGGAGGTGATGTAAGAATTGTTGGTTTTGGCACATTTTCAGTAGCCCATAGAAAAGCAACAACTGGACGTAACCCTAGAACTGGTGAACCAATTCAGATTAAAGCTTCTAAAATGCCAAAATTTAAACCTGGAACTCCACTTAAGGAAGCCGTAAACTAATAAGTTTTTTTTAAAATTAAAGTAGCTTTAAATAGCTACTTTAATTATGTATTCAAATAAACTAATTTAAAATTTAAATGTTGTATATTTTATCAAAATAATTTTTTATTTGACAACCAATTATATATAAATATTTTGATTACGAGGGCGGTTAGCTCAGTTGGTAGAGCATCTCGTTTACACCGAGAATGTCGGGAGTTCGAGCCTCTCACCGCCCACCATTTTTAACCTACAAATGCTTTTTCTAAAACAAATGTGTTAGGTTTATTTGTAGCTCCTTCTTGAAATCCTTTTTCAATAAGTAATTTCTTCAATTCATTGTTAAAATCTAAAGATCCACAAATCATTACACAATCAGTTGAAAAATTTAGATCATCTAATTTTAAGTCAGTATAGAATGATTTATTCTGGATATTGTTTGTGATTCTTCCAGTATACTCTGAATTTTCCTGAGTTGTAGTTTTGTAATATATTAATTTATTATCAATAAAACTTTTTAACATTTCATTATTAAGACATTTATTAATTATTGTTTCACTATAACGTAGCTCATTTTTGTATCTACAGGTGTGAGTTACTATAATCTGCTCAAATTTATCATATGTTTCAGGGTCTCTTATAATTGAAGAGAAAGGAGCAAATCCAGTACCTGTTGAAAAAAGAAAAAGTCTTTTTGCAGGTTTTAGTGCGTCTAATATTAAAGTTCCAGTAGATTTAGGCATTAATACAATTTCATCATTAATTTGAATATTTTTTAATTTAGATGTTAACGGACCATTTTCTACTATAATTGAATAAAATTCTAACTTTTCATCCCAGCTTGGTGAACAAATTGAGTAAGCTCTTAAAAGAGGTTTTTCACTCTCTGGAAGTCCAATCATTACAAACTCACCAGACTTAAATTTAAAATCTTTTGGTCTTTCAATTTGAAATGAAAATAAATTATTTGTCCAATGTGTTACTGATAAAACTTTTTGTAGAAATTTGCTCATATGTTTAATTCTTTTTTTAATAATGAAATTAAAAATTCATCAAATTTTGGATGAATGAATTTATAATCTAAATCATTGCTCAATCTATTGCTATAAACTTTTTTTGAAACTTTATAGAAAGACTTAATTTTTTTATTTATTGATTTATCATCATAATTAATTTTTGTTGGTTTAGGCAAAGAAAAATTTTTACTTAACCTATCAATTAGATCAAAATTATCAATAAAAAAACTATCAGTTGCATTTATTATTCCATCAATATTTTTAACTTGTATGATTTTAAAAATTATTTCTATAAGATCTGCAATGTGAATTCTATTAGTGAAGTGATTTTTTTTAAAAATAATTTTATGATCTCCTTTTAAGAATTTTGTTAAAATATTACTTGAATTACTATAGATACCACCAGGTCTAACAATTACAGTTCTCTTATTTAATTTCTGCCAACTTTTTTCAATTGATAATCTTCTTTTCCCAAGTTTTGTGGTTGGCCTAGGGATTGTAAATTCGTTAACATCTCCGCTTTGATAAACAGATGTTGATGAAATATATATAATTTTAGAAAAAGATTTTAAATTTGATTCTGGTATATTTTTTAAAATGAAATCTTCGTCTTGTTCGTTAGGAGGAATTGTTGAGATCAATATTGAATCAGAGAGATTTAATTTATTTTTGAAAAAGTCTATTTTTAAAAAATTGTAATCTAAAAAATTCTCAGTATTTCTGGAAACGATCTTAAAATTTATTTTTTTTTGATTTGAAAGTTTTTTTGCTAGTTCTTTACTAACTTGACCAAAACCAAAAATAAAAATTTGCATAATTTTATTTACTTTTCTAATTTGATATACTTATAATTTATTAATGTATAGGTGCTTTGAACTCTGGCATCACCTCAACAGAATAATTTACTTTAATATCCTTTCCTTCATCAAGTGACTTGACATCCATCTTTGGTTGAGTTGCGGCATTGATTTTGAAATCATCAACAATTTTTTTTGATGCATTGTTTAAGCTTTCATTTACTACCTCACCAAAAATCTGTTTTCCAAATCTTGACCTTATAATATTATGAGGAACTTTTCCTGGCCTGAAGCCAGGTATGTTAGCTTTAGGAGCGAGTTCTGAAATTTTATTTTGAACTAGTTCGTCAATTGATTTATTAGTAATTATAATTTCAAACTCTCTCTTTAATCCCTTTGATTTTTTTTCTTTTATTTCCATTTCAACTTCCTGAGTTTGTTGTGGTGCGGGCGGAGGGACTTGAACCCCCACACCTTTCAGTACATGAACCTAAACCATGCGCGTCTACCAGTTCCGCCACGCCCGCACTTGTTAAATATTTAATATATCTATATCCCAAAATAATCAATATTAAATTGGGGCGAGTGACCGGAATCGAACCGGCGGCCTCAAGAGTCACAGTCTAGCGCTCTAACCAGCTGAGCTACACTCGCCATATCAATACTCTTATTAAAGTAAGACTTATCTGAAATCAAACCATATGTATAAATTATATAAAAAACTTTTGTTTTTTCAATTTATATGTAAATGTTGTCAATGTTTAAAAATGATTACAAATAGAAGTTTAAATTTAGGTACAGAAACGGCATTTTCAGTTTTGGCAAAGGCCAACAAACTTTCTGAACAAGGAAGAGAAATAATAAACCTGGGAATAGGACAACCTGACTTTTTAACGCCAGAACACATTGTAGAGGCTGGGATCAAAGCATTAAGGGATGGTCATCATGGTTACACTCAAGCTTCTGGAATACCAAAATTAAGAGAAGCAGTTTGTTCAGATATTTTTAGGAGGCACAATGTTGAAATTTCACCAGAAAATATCTTAATTGTTCCAGGAGGGAAAGTTATTATTTTTTTTTCATCAATGCTTTTAGGTGATAATAATAGGGAAATTTTGTATCCAAACCCTGGTTTCCCTATTTATGAATCAGCCATTAGATTTTCTGGTGCAAAACCAGTACCTTACAAATTGAGAGAAGATCTTGGTTTTTCTTTTTCCGCTGAAGATATTCTGAATAAAATTAATACAAAAACATCATTAA
>CACNQW010000037.1 GCA_902622745.1 uncultured SAR116 cluster alpha proteobacterium | reverse complement strand
CCAGCTAAAAAAAATAGGCGTTTCTGGTTTTGCAATTATATCTGCAATCTTTGGAGAAGAAGATCCTCATAGTTCATTCAAAAAGTATAAAAAATTAGCTAAATTTTAATTTTATTCTATAATTCTATGTTTAAGGATATTTAAATATTGTCTAATTTCACAACAAGACCTGAAATTACAGGTAATTTTGGTGTTGTTACAAGTACACATTGGATAGCCACAGCTGTCGGCATGTCAATATTAGAAAAAGGTGGAAATGCTTTTGATGCTGCTGTAGCTACAGGATTTACACTCCAAGTTGTAGAACCACACCTAAATGGCCCGGGAGGCGAAGTTCCAATAATTTTTTCAAAAAACAATCAACGACCTAGAGTAATCTGTGGTCAAGGGGTCGCTCCAAGAAAAGCAACAATTGATTATTACAATAAACTTGGGTTAAATGTTGTTCCAGGAAGTGGACTTTTAGCAGCTGTAGTTCCCGGAGCCTTTGATGCTTGGATGTTATTGCTACTAAAGCATGGATCAATGAAATTGAATGAAATACTTGGACCAGCAATTTCAATAGCAGAAAAAGGATATCCCCTTCTTCCAAATATAATCAATACTATAAAATCTGTAGAAAATCTTTTTTTAAAAGATTGGAAATCTTCTGCAGAAATTTATTTACCTAATGGCACATTACCAAATGTAGGAGATTTCTTTTCAAATAAAAAAATGAGTGAAACTTATAAAAAAATTTTAACAGATGCATCTTCTTTTTCATCTAGCCGTGAAAAACAAATAGAAAAAGCAAGACAAATTTGGAAATCAGGTTTTGTTGCTGAAAGTATTCATAATTTTTGTAAAAATAACTACTTCATTGATACATCTGACAGAAAACATAAAGGATTACTAGATGGAAATGACCTAGCTAATTGGCAAGCTCATGAAGAACACCCAAAATCTTTTAAATACAAAAATTATGAGATATTTAAAACTGATGTATGGGGACAAGGTCCTTGTTTTCTTCAACAACTAGCAATTTTAGATCATTTTGATCTATCTGATTTTGATGAAAATTCGCCTGAATTTGTTCATATAATTACAGAGGCAACTAAATTAGCTTTTGCAGACAGAGAAGCTTTTTACGGAGACCCAAACTTTATAAATGTTCCAATAGATCATTTATTAAGTCGCGAATATAATTTAAACAGATCAAAACTTATAACTGAAAAAGCATCACTGGAAGTTAGGCCTGGAATAATAAAAGGGTTTGGTGGGCCCGTGATTATAAGAAAAAAAGGTGAGACAGAGGAATCAAACTCAAAATACAATATAGGTGAACCAACAGTAGCGAAGTTTGATGATCTTATAACTAATTCTGATGGACAAACGTCAGGTGATACAACTCATTTTGATATCATTGATCAATGGGGAAATATGGTTACAGCCACACCAAGTGGCGGCTGGCTTCAGAGTTCACCAATAATCCCAGAACTGGGATTTTGTTTATCAAATAGAGCTCAAATGTTTTGGCTAGATGATAAATCACCTGCATCCTTGGCCCCTAGGAAACGCCCAAGAACCACACTATCTCCATCTTTTGCTTTTAAAGATGATAAGCCATATATGGTGTTTGGAACACCAGGTGGAGATCAACAAGATCAATGGTCTTTACATTTTCTTTTACGTCATATTCATTTTGGTTTAAATTTACAAGAGTCCATTGATGCTCCAGGCTTTAGTACATTTCATTTTCCAAATTCTTTTTTTCCAAGAGAAACTGACATAGGAAGTTTATTTATGGAAAATAGATTTTCACAAAATACAATTAAAGACTTAAAAGGAAGAGGACATAATGTTACTATTGAACCAGATTGGTCTCTTGGAAGAATGACTGCTGCATCGATAAATGACAAGATCCTTAAAGCGGCTGCAAATCCTCGATTCATGCAAGGCTACGCAATAGGGAGATAAAATGAAAATTGGAATTATTGGTTTTGGAGCAATAGGATTTGATGTTGCTAAAAAACTAGATCAAGAAAAAGATCAATTTAATGTTATAGGAGTTCATTCGAGAACAAAAAATAAAATAATTGAAAAAACTACTTTATTTAACTCGCCTCTAAGATACTATACTCTAGATGAGATTTGTAAAAATTGTGATATAGTTATAGATTGTGCCCCTAAAGAAGCATTTAAAGAAATTATCCAAAAATGTTTAGATTATAAAACTAAATTAGTTACAGTAAGTGGTGCAGGAATTCTAGAAAATCTAAAAATAATTAATAAAGCTAAAGAACATTCTACCCAAATTTTTTTAGCATCTGGAGCAATAATTGGATTAGACGGGCTAAGTGCTGTTTCAGAAGGAAATGTTGATTATGTCAAAATGATAACAAGAAAACCTCCCAATGCATTAACTAAAGCTAAATTTGTTTTAGAAAATAAAATAAAATTAGAAAACTTAAATGAACCAAAACTTATATTTTCGGGTAATGCATTTGAAGGTGCTAAAGCTTTTCCAGCTAATGTCAACGTTGCTGCTGCAGTTGGTCTAGCTGGAGTTGGTGCAAAAAAAACTCAACTTGAAATTTGGGCAGACCCAAGTTTAACTAAAAACACTCACACAATTTTAGTGAAATCTGATAGCTCAAATTTTAAAATAGAAATTGAGAACATTCAATCAGTTGAAAATCCAGGGACAGGTAAAATCACAGCTTTGAGTGTAGTAGCAACTTTGAGGGGTATAATAAGTTCATTAAAGATAGGTACCTAAAATAAATTGGCATACTCCTTGCAATTTAAGAAAAATGGACCCCATTACTTTTATTTCTTTACTTTACAAAATTACTATATTTTCTCCAAAAATAAATGCTAATGCAGATGAAAATAAAATTAATCAAAAAACCAGAACTGAAATCATAGAATTGTATAGATCAACTATGAAAAATAAAAAAAACAATGAATATTAAAATTTGCCTAACCTAATTTATGTAAATTATCTTCGTAAATACTCATGTTTAAATGACAAGTTTCTAACAAACTTGTCTTTAATTTTTTCTTTTTTCCAAGTTTTATAAATTCATAAAATATATGCTCATGTTCTGTCATTAATTTTTTTTCCATATCTACAAGCATAGATGCCTTAAATGGGTAATCAGACTTAAATAAAAGGTCTTCATGTAAACTTTTAGATCCAGTTCTTAATTCATATCCATTTTCTTTTGATATATTAATGCATTCATTCCAGAGATTTTGAATGAAGATTTTTCCATTAGGTTTTGTATTTACATTATCTATACTTGTTTGAAATAAAGTAGTTGCGCCTGCAATAGTTGCAAGAAAAATCCATTTCTCCCAAATATCTTGGTTTATATTTTCACTCAATATAGTTTGAAAATCTGCTTTACGACATAGTTGATAGAAATCATTTTCAATTTCTTGATTTCCTGGGTAACGAGTTCCAAAACTTAATCGTTTTATTTTACCAACATGTTTTATCTCTCCAGGAGCAATTGTATTTGAACTAACATGAGCCACACCACCAAAAACATTTTCTTTCTTAAAAGCTTTTTCTAATTTATTTATATGTGCCTGACCATTTAAAAGAGGAATTATAACAGCATTTTTTTGACTTGGTTTTAAATCATTAATTGCTTCATCTAAGTCATATGCTTTACATGAGATGATAACTACATCGTAATTTATCTTAAGATCTTTTTTTGTTATTAAAACAGGTTTTATTTTAAAATTACCAAAATCACTAATTATTTTAATTCCATGATCTGATATTAATTTTTTAGTATTTTCTCTAACTAAAAATGTTACATCACAGTTTGTTTTTTGCAAGTGTGCACCAAAAAAGCCACCTAACCCACCAACACCTAATATTAAAACTTTCATTATAAACCCTCAATTAATAAAATTGTTATTTTGTAATTTTTCAATTTTCTGCAGAATGTTATCATCCAAGCCACCCATCTCGTATCCTTTTAAAGCTTCCTCAAGATGTGAAATTTTTGCAAGTCCAATTACTACAGTAGATATATTATCATTTGATAGCCCATATCTTAATGCTTTTTGAGCTTTAGTTCCTTGAATATCTTTCAAAATAAAGTTAATTTTTTCAACTCTTTTATTTAGTTCCGTTTCATTAATTCCAAATGTAATTGGAATTTCTCTTCCATGTCTTCTGTCAGTTGCTAAATATCCTGCGGCATAAATTCTAATATTCATTAAACCCATGTCCTTAGATACACAATTCTTAATTAAATTTGAAAAATTATGATCATTCCATTCCCCCGGTGAACTGAAAGAAGCACTTGGATTTAATAAATTATAGTAAATCTGCGCAACATCAAAACAATCACTTAATACAACTTCATTAATGGCATGAATATCACCTAAAGCAGTTATTCCAATAGATTTTATTCTTCCATCGGATTTAAACTTTTCCATGGCATCTGCAACACCACCTTTTTTTAAAATATCTTTCACAGAAAAATTATTTTTGTCACTTACATTTTGTATACGATTGTGTAGTTGATATAATTCTACAAAATTTCTTTGAAGCCTTCCTAATGATTCATCAATTTTTCGGTCTATCTGAGATATAATACTTTCACTACTATTTGGGTCTAATAGAGCTTTTGTAGATATTTGAAATTTATCATTGGGAAATAGTGGCAAAAGGTCACCTATATTTTTTTCAGATTTTCCTTCACTATAAGATTCAGCTGTGTCAATCCAATTAACACCTTTTTCTGATGCTATTGAGAGGGCCTTATGCATTATTTCTTTACCTGGATCAATTAATATACCCCCTACCCAGCCACCTCCAAATGTTAGATGTGAAATCTTAAATTCTGTTCTTCCAAATCTTCTAATTTTCATGTATCAATAACCTTCAATTCATACTTTAAAATAAAAACTAATTCATGCCAAGCAATCAAAAAAACACTTATTTATATTTTTTTATAGGTTGTGTTTGCTCGTCTCTATCAGCAATGCTTGGAGGAACGACTTTTGTATTTACAAGGGCTTTAGTAACTTCTCTTGATCCGTTGGTCATAAGTTTTGTTAGATATGGGCTTACTGGACTGTTATTTTTAATTTTTTTTTTTATTAGTTTTAAAAAAACAATCTTTCAAAAAAATGATCTTATATACATGGTTTTAATTGGAATATTTATGTTCACACTTTTCCCAGTATTTATGGCTCTTGGTTTAGAAATAACTACATCATCTAGAGCAGGGCTTCTATATGCAACAATGCCTATTTTTACAATAATTATTGCCTGTATTTTTAAAATAGAAACTTTTTCACTTCCCAAATTGATTTCCGTTATTATTGCCTTTTCAGGCGTTTATTTTTGTTTAAGTGAATTTATAGACCCAACAGCACCTCACCCCATCAAAGGAGATATTTTAATGATAATGGGTGTAATTTCTGCATCCGTTTTTACAGTTTTTTCAGGAAAGTTTTTAAAAAAATATGGGAATGTAAATGTATTAATTTTTACATTATTTTCAGGATCAATATCAACGATGTTAATTTGCCTTTTAGTTGGAGAAAAACTATCAAATGTTCTATTTCTGAGTGATATAAATCATTTTTACCTCTTTATGTTAATTATACCTGGTGGTATTTTAATGATGTATTTATGGGGGAAAGCTTTACAAATGATTTCCCCTACACAGGCTTCTATAACACTTGGTTTTAACCCTATAAGTGCTACTATACTGGGTCATTTTATATTAAATGAAATAATAAGTTCTAGAATATTTGTTGCTATAGGGCTAATAATTATTGCTATATTTGTTTCAAACTGGAAATAAAAATCTACTTTAATTTTGATTTTAAAATTTTATTAACTAAACCTGGGTTTGCTTTGCCTTGAGAAACTTTCATAACTTGTCCAACAAAAAAACCGAACAGCTTATCTTTTCCACTCAAATATTCTTTAACTTTTTCTTTATTTTCATTGATTACTTGATCCACAAAAACTTCAATAGCACTATCGTCTGTAACTTGTTCTAAGCCTTTTTCTTTAACAATCATTTTTGGTGACTTAGATGTAGCAAACATTATTTCAAATAAATCTTTAGCAATTTTTCCAGATATTGTTTTATTTTCAATTAATTCTACAAGTTCATTTAAATAATTTGGAGATATTGGATTTTGATTAAATTGGATATTATTTTTCTTTAATAACCCGAATAGCTCTGAAGTCATCCAATTAACAACTAGTTTTCCATCTCGATTTTTTGCTGAATTTTCATAATACTGCACATATTCTTTTTCTTCTGCAATAACATTAGCGTCATATTTTGTTATGCCATATTCAGAAATCAATCTTTCCACCAATTGATCTGGTAATTCAGGCATTTCACTTCTGATCTTACTGATCTGACTATCACTAAGTTCTAATGGCAAAAGATCTGGATCAGGGAAATATCTGTAATCGTGAGCATCTTCTTTACTTCTCATTGATCTAGTTTCACCAGTTGAGGTATCAAATAACCTTGTTTCTTGATCAATTACGCCACCATTTTCTAATATTTCAACCTGTCGTTCTGCTTCATATTGTATTGCTTGAGAAATAAATTTGATTGAATTTAAATTTTTAATTTCACATCTTGTTCCTAAATCTCCATTTGGTTTTCTTACTGATACATTGCAATCAGCTCTTAAAGATCCTTGTTCCATATTTCCATCACATGTTTCAATATACCTTAATACTGTTCTAATTTTTTTCACATATGATGCAGCTTCTTCAGGTGATCTTAAATCTGGTTTAGAAACAATTTCCATTAAAGCAACTCCTGTTCTATTTAAATCTATAAAAGATTTGCTAGGATGTTGATCATGCAAAGATTTACCTGCATCTTGTTCGAGATGAATTCTCTCAATTCCTATAATTTTATCTTCACCATTAACATCTGTAATTTTTAGACTACCCTCACCTACAATTGGGTATTTATATTGACTAATTTGATAACCTTGAGGTAAATCAGCATAAAAATAATTTTTTCTATCAAAAACAGAGTACTTATTTATCTCAGCATTTAGAGCTATTCCTGATTTTATTGCCTGCTTTATACAGGTTTGATTAATTACGGGCAACATTCCAGGCATCGCGGCATCTACTAGAGAAACATTATGATTTGGATCTTTACCAAATTCAGTAGATGCTCCAGAAAAAAGCTTAGAACTACTTAAAACTTGAGCATGTATTTCTAAACCTATTACAATTTCCCAATCACTAGTTTTTCCAGATATATAATTTGAGTTTTGATCAGCATTTGTCATGAAGCAGCTCCATTTGGAGTATCTTTAAAAGATGCACATGATTCTATTACCTTAGCAACATTCAAAAGACCTTGTTCATCAAAATCTTTTCCTAATATCTGAATTCCAACAGGTAATTTATTTTTATCAAGTTTAATCGGCAATGAAATTCCAGGTATTCCAGCTAAAGAAGCTGGCACAGTGAATACGTCATTTAGATACATAGTTAACAAATCTTGAGTGCTGCCAAGTTTAAAAGCTGTAGTTGGTGTTGTTGGTGTTACAAGATAATCAACTTGTTTAAAAATTTCAGTGAATTCATTTTTAATTAATCTTCTTACTTTTTGAGCCTTCAAATAATAAGCATCGTAATAACCTGAAGACAACACATAAGTTCCTATCATAATTCTTCTTTTTACTTCATCACCAAATCCTAAATTTCTAGTATTTTCGTACATTTCATCTAAGCTATTTCCATCAATTCTAGCTCCATATCTTACCCCATCGTACCTTGCCAAATTGCTTGAAGCCTCAGCTGGCGCAACTATGTAGTAAACTGGTAAAGAGTATTTAGTTAAAGGAAGTTTTACAGGTATGATTTCAGCTCCATTTTCTTTTAAGAAATTTATAGTCATATCTTTGGCGTTTAATATGTCAGATGAAATCCCATCACTGTTATATTCTTCTGGAATTCCAATTTTAATACCTTTAATACTTTTACCTAGGTCATTATAAAAATTAGGGACATCTTTATTTGATGAAGTTGAGTCTTTAGGGTCGTAACTACTCATTACTTGAAGCATTAATGCGGCATCAGATACATTCCTAGTTATTGGACCCGCTTGATCAAGTGATGAAGCAAAAGCAACAATCCCCCATCGTGAACATCTTCCATAAGTTGGCTTTAATCCTACAACTCCACAAAATGCTGCAGGCTGCCTTATTGAACCACCTGTATCTGTTCCAGTAGCTGCTAAAGCAGCTTTAGCGGCAACCGCTGCTGCAGATCCTCCGGATGATCCTCCTGGAGTTCTTTTTTCTTCGAAATTCCATGGATTAATAACCTCCCCTTTAGCAGCAGTTTCATTACTTGAGCCCATTGCAAATTCATCGCATGACAGCTTTCCTAAATTGATAGCACCTTCTTTCCAAAGATTCTGAGTTACAGTACTTTCATAAGTTGGAATGAATTTTTTTAAAATTTTTGAAGATGCAGTAGTTTCTATACCCTTGGTGCAAAACATATCTTTTACTCCTAAGGGAATTCCCTCCAAAAACCTCTGGTTCCCATTCAAATAATTTTGATCAGAAATTTTTGCTTTTTCTAAAGCTTGATCAAAACATGTGGTTAGGTACATATTTAAATCTTTTGTTTTTTCGATAGCATTAATATAAGTTTCTACTAATTCCTGAGTTGAAAATTCTTTTTTCTCTAATAGAGATAGAGTTTCACTTATACTAAATTGCAATAAATTACTCATCTATTCAATAACCTTCGGAACTACAAAATATCCACTTTTCTTTTCAGGAGCATTTTCTAAAACATCATCATTTTTATTTCCATCATCCACCACATCTTCTCTAATTGGCAAATTGTGTCCTGTAACTGAACTTAGTGGATTTACACTTTCAGTATCAACCTCATTAAGTTGCTCAATAAAACCAATAATTTTATTTAAATCTTCTATTAGCTTATTTGAACCTGTTTCATTAATTGGAACTCTTGATAATTTTCCAAGTTTTTTTAACGTATCTAAGTCGATTTTACTGTTATTACTCATATATTTTTATGATTTTAAAATTTTTATTTTTTGATACCATCTGTTATGCCTATCTGCAAGCATGAAGATTTTTTAATAAAGACAAATCATCATAAAAATTTGTTAGGAATTGATCATGGATCTAAATTAATAGGCATAGCAATATCTAATAAAGAGCTTTTCATAGCTACACCATTAACAACAATTGTAAGAAAAAAACAGAATGTAGATTTTAATGAAATACTTAAAATAATTAAAGAAAAAGATATAGGTGGGATTGTTGTTGGGTTACCATTAAACATGAATGGAACTAAGGGACCACGTTGTCAATCTGTCGAGACATTTTTTAGAAATTTTTTAATATTTCATGATATACCTTTGCTCTTTCAGGATGAGAGAATGTCATCACAAGCTATTGAAAAAATTTTTTTATCTCAGGATATAAGTAGAAAAAAAAGATCTTCCAATATTGATAAACATGCAGCATGTTGGATTTTACAATCTGCACTAGACTTTTTAAAAAAAAGGTAGTACTAACTAATTTTTAATGAATAAGATTCATAAAATTTATAAAAAACCACCTCAAATAGCAACTCTAAATTCTAAAAACCTCTTATCCATAGAAGGTATGAATAAGTTAGAAATAAACTCTTTGTTGGATAGAGCAGATTATTTCGCAGATTTAGATCCTTTAAAAATAATAAAAACTCTCAATGGTTATGTTATTCTTAATGTTTTTTTTGAAAATTCGACAAGGACTAGAGTATCTTTTGAATTAGCAGGAAGACGTCTAGGTGCAGAAGTAATTAACATCTCAGTTGACAAATCTTCAATAAAAAAAGGTGAGAGTCTTCTCGATACAGCAAACACCCTAAGTGCAATGAAACCTAATTTATTAATAGTTAGACATCCAGAAAGTGGTGCGCCAAAACTTTTTTCTGATTACTTAGATTGCAGTATTGTTAACGCTGGAGATGGAAGACACGAGCATCCAACACAAGCTCTTCTAGATGCACTAACTATCAGAAGAAGATTAGGTGGAATAGAAGGTTTAAAAATAGCTATTTGCGGTGATATACTTAATAGTAGAGTTGCAAGATCTAATATACATCTACTCACAACACTTGGTGTTGAGGTAAGATGTATAGCACCACCCACCTTAATGCCAAAAAGTTTAGAGAATCTTGGTGTAAATTGTTTTTATAACTTAAAAGACGGAATTAATAATGTGAACGCAATTATGTTGCTTAGGTTACAAAATGAGAGAATGTCAGGTACAGAATCTCCTTCAAAAAGAGAATATTATAGATTTTATGGTCTTGATGAAGAAAAACTTAGAATGGCACATCATGATGCAGTTATCATGCATCCAGGGCCAATGAATAGAGGAGTTGAAATAGCATCATCTCTTGCAGATAACGAAGATAGAAGTTTAATAAAGACACAAGTTGAAATTGGTGTCGCCATCCGTATGGCAACTATTGAAGCAGTTCATAATGCACAAAAAAAATAATCCAATTCTATTAAAAAATATTAGAGTAATTGATACATCTCAAAATTTAGATCAAGAGATGAATATTACTGTGAATAATGGAGTAATTTCATATTTTGAAAATAGTAAAAAAAATATTCCATTTAATGAAAAGGATTTCAGGTCTGTCAATTGCAAAGATAAAATTTTATCCCCTGGCATTTTTGACTTAAGAGTTTATTTAAATGAAACGAATAATGAAAATGTTTCAATATTAAAAAATGTAGCAGTTAAATCAGGTGTCTTGAAAATGGGTATTTTACCATTTCAAAAACCGTTACTGGATAATCCTATAATGATCGAACATTTGATTGAAAAAACAAACTTTAATAATAATGAAATTTTTTATCCTTATGGAAGTGCAACCAAAGAATTAAAAGGGAATGAAATAGCTGAATTAGGTTTAATGGCTGAAGTCGGTGCAATTGGTTTTACAGACGCGCCTAATTGTATACAGGACTCTTTAGTGATGAGAAGAATTATGAGTTATGCAAAAATGCTTAAAAAACCTATTCTTCAAAACCCAGAGGATAAATCTCTTGCTGGGTTAACAGCTAGTAACTCCACAACAATTGAAGGCGAAATGAATGAAGGAGAAGTTTCAACGAGATTAGGGTTAGTTGGAATTCCTTCATGTGCTGAAGTTATGATAGTCGAAAGAGATTTAAGATTAGCAGAACTAACAGGTGTACACTATCATGTGTCGAATGTTTCTACCAAAGAAACTGTTGAAGTTATAAAGAGAGCTAAATTAAATGGTATCAAAATAACATGTGATACATCGCCACCATATTTTAGTTTAAATGAATTAGAATTATCAACTTATGACACATCTTTTAAATTATCACCTCCTCTTAGAAACGAAGAAGACAGAATTGCAGTTCAAAATGCTATTTTTGATGACACAATTGATATAATCACTTCAGACCATAAACCAATGTCGAATGACACAAAAATTCTTCCTTTTACTTCAGCTTCCACAGGTGCATCTGGAATTGAAACATTACTTCCACTGACATTAAACTTGCTAAACAAATCAGATGTCTCAATAATCAATATTTTAAAAAAAATAACTTTGAATCCATCAAAAATGTTAAAAGTCAAAATTCCTAAAATCAAATCTAACGAAAAGGCTAACTTCATTATATTTGATCCTAATGAACAATATTTAATTAACAAAGATACCTTACAAACTTCACCAACTCCATTTCACGGTAGACCTGTTCAAGGGAAAAATTATATGTCCATGATGAAT
>CACNQW010000036.1 GCA_902622745.1 uncultured SAR116 cluster alpha proteobacterium | reverse complement strand
AATTATCGAAACTTCTGTGCCTTCAATAAGAGATGACAATCATCTATCTTCCTTGATGTCAAAATCATACGGGTATGGAATTCAAATTTCACCGTTACATTTAGCAAAAGCTACAGCAATTGCACTTAATGGTGGAAAGTCAATTTCACCAACATTACTTAAAAATAAACAAACTCAAAATAAAGCTATTCAAGTTCTATCTTCTGAAACATCTAGAAAGTTAAGAAGTATACTCTATTTGGTGGTAAATGATAAAAACGGGACTGGAAAATCAGCTAAAAGTTATAATTATCCCATTGGAGGTAAAACTGGTACAGTAAAAAAATTTATCAATGGCAAATATTCAAAAACTGAGAATATAGTTGCTTTCACTGGTGCTTTCCCTATTCATAGACCAGAGTATGTATTTACTATAGTAATAGATCAACCTAGACCACAAGAATTTTCAGCCATGAGAAATACAGCTGGTTGGGTAATAGCCCCGATGGTTGGAAAATTAATTGATAGAATATCACCTATGTTAAAAATTAAACCATCAAATCTTTCACCATCTGAATTAGGTTTGAAAAAATACAAAATAAGAGGAGCAACTCTTTAAATGAAATTTAAAGAATTAATAAATAAAAGTAATTTCTTAAAAGAAAAATTTAAAAATCTTGATGATTATTTTAAAGAAATTGAGATTGATGGCATTACAAATAACAGTAAAAGTATAAAAAAAAATTTTATCTTTTTTGCTTTTAACGGAAATAAAACTAATGGAAATTTATATATTGAAGAAGCTAAAAAAAATGGTGCAATAATAATAATATCTGAAGAAGAAATAAACAAAGATGTAATTAAATTACCAAAAAAGGATTTCTCCTTAATTTACTCGCATTTATGCTCATCTTTTTACAGCAAAAAACCAAAAAATATAATTGCAGTAACTGGAACAAACGGCAAAACTTCTGTAACAGATTTTTGTCGACAACTATGGAATTTTTATGGATTTAAATCAGCTTCTATTGGTACTTTAGGTATAAGAGAGACTTCACAAAACAATTACCACAAGATTAGAAGTAATCTAACTACTTTAGATTCAAGTGAATTAAATAAACAATTATCTAAATTATATGATAAACAAATCTCCTACGTTGCTTTAGAAGCATCCTCTCATGGAATAATTCAAAATCGTTTAGGTGGAATCAACTTTAATGGAGCTGTATTTACAAATCTTTCACATGATCATCTAGATTATCACAAAAATATGACACATTACTTTAATGCTAAAAAAAAGTTATTTACTAAACATTTAAAAGATGGAGCCTGTATTTCAATTAACTTAGATGATCAGCATGGAATGAAATTATACAATGATATAAAAAACAAAAATTTTAAATTTGTTAATTTTGGATTTAATGAAAGGAGTGAACTCAAATTAATCAAAATTAAAAAAATTGAAAAATTTTGGGAATTAGAAATCTCTTATAAAAATAATTTATACAAAACTGATATTGGTTTAGTTGGACATTTTCAAATTTATAATGCATTAGCCGCTGCATCTATCTGTTTAGGCCTTGGAATGGAAGAAGGATCAATTTTCAAATCTCTATCATATCTACAAACTATTCCAGGAAGAATGCAATTAGTTAATCATCCTTTATGTAAAGCAACCATAGTTGTTGATTACGCTCATACACCAGACGCTTTAGAGAATGCAATATTAGCTATTAAAAAAATGAATGTGAGTGGCAAAATTTATACTTTGTTTGGTTGTGGAGGTGAAAGAGATATTGAAAAAAGGCCCAAAATGGGTGAAGTGGCTTTTAAAAATTCTGATTACACCATAATTACTGATGATAATCCTAGAACAGAAGATCCATCATTAATTAGAAAATCCATTATAAATAATAATCCAAAAGCTATTGAAATTCCTGGAAGAGACATTGCAATAAAAAAAGCTATTAGTTTTTTAAAAGATGATGATGTTTTAATTATTGCAGGAAAAGGTCATGAACAAACCCAAACGATAGGGATTGAAACTTTACCTTTTGATGATATTTCAGTTGTTAAAAATACACTCGATAGCTTTAATCCATGAATAATAACTCTAAAAATGAAATATTGTGGACAAAAGAAGATTTGATAAAGGCTTCAAAAGGTAAAGACTTAACTACAAAATTTTTAAATGACAAAAAAGTTACAGGTATAAGTATAGATTCACGTTCTATTAAACAAAATGATCTATTTATAGCAATAAAAGGCCAAAATTATGACGGACATAATTTTTTAGAAAAGGCTTTCAGAAATGGAGCTTCAGGCGCAATTGTATCATGTAAAAAAAGTGCTCTGAGATATAATGGATTATTTGTGAAAAATACAAATACAGCATTAATAAATTTTGCTGAATATAGTAGAAATAGATTTAAAGGGAAAGTAATTGGTATAACTGGTTCAAATGGAAAGACAACTACAAAAGATATTGCTGAAGTTCTCTTTAGTGAATTTGGCCATACTTTTGCCACTCCTGGCAATAATAATAATATTATTGGATTATGTCTCTCATTAATGAAACTACCATATAATTTTCATTATTGTATTTTAGAACTAGGTATGAGCAAAAAGAATGAATTAAAGAAATTATCTTTAATTGCAAAGCCCAATTTAATTATAATTAGTAACGTCTCAAATAACCATCTTGAAAACTTTAAATCAGAAGAAGATATAGCATTAGCTAAAAGTGAGGTATTTCATGGATTAAAAAAAAATGGACGAGTAATTCTTAATTATGACAATAAATGGTTTAGCTTTCTTGAAAACATTGCCTTAAATTATACCAATAATATAATCCCATTTGGAGTTAAAAAATCTATTTTTTTTATTTTTAAAGAAAAAGGCAGTTTTTGGATTAAATCAAAAGATTTCAAAACTAACCTTGACCACCTGCCTCATCATTTAGCTTTAAACCTAATAAGTATTTTAACAGTAATGAAATATTTAAAACTAGATTTAAATAAGATAAAAGAAAAGATTAAATGTCTTTCACCTTCGGATGGTAGAGGAAATCAGTTTAAATTAAAATTTGACGATAATAAAACTATTACGATTATTAATGATGCTTACAACTCAAGCCCACATTCCTTAGAAACTTCTTTAAAAAATCTATGCATAAATAACTCAAATAAATACGTTTTAATCATAGGTGACATGCTTGAGTTAGGACCTAATTCTTATTCCTATCACAAAAATATTGTTCCTTTTGTAAAAGAACTTAAACCTAAAACCTTGTTTACTATTGGGAATCTATCTAAAGTTTTATCAGATAATTTAAGAAATAGTATTATTTGTAAACACTTTAAAAACATCAAATTACTGGAAAGAGATTTTTACAAACTTGTTCATAATAATGACACAGTTTTTATTAAGGGTTCAAATAGTACTGGATTGTACAAATTTTGTAAAAATTTAGAAAAAAAATATAAACTTGGAGAATAGAATTGTTTCCTGAAATTTTTTTAAACTACGTAGAATATTTTCAACCATTTAATGTGTTCAGATATATTACCTTTAGAACAGGTGGAGCAATATTGACGGCTTTAATAATTAGTTTTTTACTTGGTCCATTTTTAATTCAAAATTTAAAAAAGTTTCAGTCTATTGGCCAACCCATTAGAGACGATGGCCCAACAAATCATTTGATTAAAAAAAAGGGAACTCCAACAATGGGTGGACTGTTAATTTTATTTGCTTTTTTATGTTCAACAATTTTATGGTCTAAATTAGATAATATTCTTGTATGGATTATTTTAATGACATCTACATTTTTTGGTCTTATTGGACTTTATGATGATTGGTTAAAAGTAAGAAGAAAATCAACTAAAGGACTAAAAGGTAAATACAAGTTAATATTTCAAATTTTAATATCTCTTATAGCAGTATATTTAATTAATCAACAATTCCCACTTAATTATACCAACACCATTTCTTTACCCTTTGTTAAAGATTTAATTATTGATTTAGGAATTTTTTATTTACCTTTTGGTATTTTAGTCATTGTAGGAAGCTCTAATGCAGTTAATTTAACAGATGGACTTGATGGTCTAGCTATTGTACCAGTTATGATTGCATGCCTGTCATTTGCTTTAATTTCATATTTGGTAGGTAACATAAACTTTTCTGGTTATCTTCAAATAACATATGTGCCTGGCGTAGGAGAATTAGCTATTCTAGCTGGAGCCTTAGTAGGCGCAGGATTAGGGTTTTTGTGGTTCAACGCCCCTCCAGCCATGGTTTTTATGGGCGACACCGGGTCACTATCTTTAGGAGCATTTTTAGGCTCGACGGCTTTAGCAGTGAGACATGAAATTATTTTAATAATTATAGGAGGTCTTTTTGTACTAGAAACTGTTTCAGTAATTATTCAGGTTCTATCATTTAAACTAACAGGCAGAAGAATTTTTAAAATGGCACCATTGCACCATCACTTTGAACAAAAAGGTTGGGAAGAATCAACAATAGTTATCCGATTTTGGATTATTGCAGTGATTTTAGCTTTAATTGGCCTATCTTCATTAAAATTAAGATAAAAATTTGTTGAAGAATTAAAAATGAAAGATTTGACAGGAATACTTGGTTTAGGAATATCTGGTTTAGCTGCATTAGAGTTTTTAAGAAAGAAAAAAAAAGATGTAGTAATTTTTGATGATAAACTCAAACCAAATTTAAAAATAAAAAAGTATTGGAGAAATTATTATAGTTGGGATTGGAATAGATTAAGGAGAATCATTATTTCTCCAGGAATAAAAATTAGTGGGAAAAAAAGGCATCCAATTGTTAAACTTGCTGAAGACTATAAAATTGAATTACATAATGAAATTGAATTATATTTTGAACATGATCCTAAATCAATCATTATTGGAATAACAGGCACAAATGGAAAATCTACATTAGCTTCTTTAATTTCTCATGTATTGTCAGAAAATAAAATTGAAAATACTGTTTGTGGAAATTTTGGAAATCCAGCCTGTTTAGTTAATCCTAATGATAAAAATGTAGTTATTGTTGAATTATCTAGTTATCAATTACTGTCAATACCCAGTTTAAAAATAGATTTCGGCATAATTACTAATATATCAAATGATCATCTAGATTATCACGGTGACTTTGATTCTTATCTTAATGCAAAATTAAGATTAGTTGAAGCAATTAGAGATGATGGGTATTTAGTCATTAATCATAAAGATATTTTTTTAAAAAATAAAATTAAACATAAATTAAAAAATATTGACAATGTCAATGTTCTTAATACTTGTGGGAAAGATATCACCTGTAATAATCTATTAGGTGAACACAACAAAATTCTTTTTGAAATTTCTTTTTTGATATCTGAAAAGATTGGTATCAAAAAATCCTTAATTAAATCATCAATTTTTAATTTTGCTCCATTGCCTCATAGAATGGAAGTTATTTACAAATCAAGTTATCTAGAAATTATTAATGATAGTAAAGCTACAAATGGTGAATCTACCTCAGCCGCATTAAAATCATATGAAAATATTCATTGGATCGCAGGCGGCCTTGAAAAAAAAGATGGCTTAGGAAAAGCATTGAAAAACCTAAAAAAAGTCGAAGCAATCTATTTATTTGGAAGCTCTCAAAAAAGATTTTATAAACAAATTAAAGAAACAAATTTTAAAAGACAAATTTTCCTTTTTAATAATTTAAAAGAATTAATAGTATATCTATTTTCCAAAATATCTAAGATTAAAAATAAAAATATTACAATATTATTTTCGCCAGCCGCCGCAAGTTTTGATGAATATAAAAATTTTGAGGAAAGAGGTGCAATCTTTAAAAAAGAAATATTTAAGCATGTAAAGGTTATGAATAAATGATGCTTTCACGTTCTGATAGGTCAAATTTGTCAATATGGCTTTGGACAATTGACAAATGGATTTTTTTTAGTTTTTTTACTTTATTATTACTTGGAATAATATTTATCCTTACATCTTCAAGTACATTAGAACTGAAATTAAACAAAGAGAGTTATTATTTTTCAATAAAACATGTGGTTTTTGTTATATTTAGCTTTTTAACAGCTATAATTTTAAGTGAATTAAACTTCCACAAAATTAAATTCCTATCGCTGATAAGCTTTGGATTGCTATTTGTAGCAATGTTATATTGCATTCAATATGGATCTAATATTAAAGGAGCTAAACGATGGATTGAGGTATTTAACCAATCTTTACAACCCAGTGAATTCATAAAACCTTTTTTTATCATTATTAATGCTTGGCTTTTAACTATTTGGAAATTAACGCATAAAAGTAAATTTTTAATTTTATCAATTTTATCAATTTTATCAATTGACATAATGCTCTTATTGCAACCTGACTTAGGAATGACATTATTAATTACAACAATATGGATTTTTCAATTATTGATAACAGGAATCCCAATGCTTTTTTTTATTTTTTTAACATTTATAATTCCTGCTGTAATTTTATTTGCTTATAATTTTTATTCCCATGTTTATGTAAGAATAAATGATTTTATTTTTGGTACAAGCTTTCAAGCTAACCAAGCATTGAAATTATTTAATGATGCTGGTTACTTTGGCAAAGGTATAGGAGAAGGTTCATTAAAAAATAATTTACCTGATGCACATACTGATTTCATTTTTTCAGTTATAGCTGAAGAATTTGGTTTAATAGTGTGTCTTATTATAATTTTAATTTATACAATTATCATTTTAAGATCCATAATTATCGCGTTAAATTGCAATGATATTTTCCAAATACTTAGTATCTCTAGTTTATCGGCTTTGATTGGCATCCAATCATTGATACATATATCAAGTAATTTATCTTTAATTCCAACAAAAGGAATGACATTACCATTACTATCTTATGGCGGCTCTTCAACAATTTCTGCTGCAATTGTTATTGGTTTTTTACTAAGTTTAACTAGAAAAAGAATTGATTTTAATGACGTAAGTCTAAACATGGAAAATCATAAATGAGTATAAAGTTAAAAGGTAATTTAATTACATTGATAGCTGGAGGAACAGGAGGCCATATGTACCCTGCTATAGCTATTCTTGAAGAAATAAAAAAAACAAGCAGCATTTATTTTATTACTGATAAAAGAGGCTACGATTACTTAACAAATAATAAAACTCTAATTAATCAAAATAATTGTGAAATTTTGATTTTAGACATAATTAGTCCTTTTAAAAAAGGTTTAATAAATAAATTTAAATTTTTATATTTATCTATAAGTTCTTTTATTAAATTAATTTATTTTTATTTTAAATATAAACCAAAAACTCAAATTGGTTTTGGTGGATATACTACTATATTACCTTGCTTAATAGGAAGATTATTTTTTAAAGTTGAATATTTTATTCATGAACAAAATGCAGTTATGGGAAGAGCAAACAGGATATTAGAACCTTTTGCATCGAAAATCTTTATACCATTTGAAAAAATTATGCCTTTTAAAAACTTTAATAAAAGAATTTTTTCAGGTACGCCTATCAGGAAAGAAATTAAATCTTTAAAAATAAAAAAAAAAAATAATAACAAACTGAATATTCTTGTTTTAGGAGGAAGTTTAGGTGCAAAGTTCTTTTCAATATCATTAGTTAACTCATTTATAAATTTAGATCCAAAAGTTAAACAAAAGTTATATATATCCCATCAGGTTATAAATTCGGAAATAAAAAAGGTAAAACAATTATACAAACTTTATAATGTAATCTCTGAAGTTAAGCCTTTTTTTTCAAATATTGAAAAATACTATAAGAATACAGATTTGATTATTTGTAGAGCTGGAGGTTCTACAATAGCTGAAATTTTACACTTAAAAATACCTTCTATAATAATACCATTAAAAAATTCGATGGATAATCATCAGGAAATTAATAGTAAAATTATTAATGACAATAAACTTGGTTGGGTAATAAATGAAAATGATTTTAAGAATGATACTTTTTTAAAATTAATTGAGGATATAGTTAGCAGAAATTTACATTTAGATAAAATAAAGTTAAATTTAGAAAAATATAAAAACAAAAATGATAGAGAAAAAAAATATGAATCATTTAATGAGATTTTCTCAAAACATATGATTAAATAAAATAAAAAATGATAATTAATATACCTAAAAATTTTGGTTTTTTTCACTTTGTTGGCATTGGCGGTATAGGTATGAGTGGAATAGCTGAAATCTTAATAAAATCTGGTTATGAAGTACAAGGGAGTGACGTTTCATCTTCAAAAATAATTGATCGTTTAATTTCTTTAGGAATTAAAATTTATATAGGACATGATAAAAAAAATATTCGAAATGCAAGTATAGTAGTCTACTCATCTGCAATTAAACAAAACAACCCTGAGATAGTTGAAGCAAAAAAACTATTCATTCCAATTATTCACAGATCTGAAATGCTAAGTGAATTGATGAAACTTAAAAAGTCAATAGCTATTGCTGGTACTCATGGAAAAACAACAACAACTTCTCTAATCTCGAAAATTCTTGATACAAATAAAATGGACCCAACAATAATAAATGGTGGTATCATTTCTTCTTTAGCAAGTAATGCAAAATTAGGCCAAGGTCAATGGATGGTTGTAGAAGCAGATGAAAGTGATGGCAGTTTTTCAAAGTTGATGCCTACTGTTGCAGTAATAACAAATATAGATTTAGAACACCTCGATTTTCATAAAAATGAAAAAAATTTAGAAAATTCATTTATAAACTTCATATCTTCAATTCCATTTTACGGCTTTTGTTCTGTATGTATTGACCATCCAAGAGTACAAAAAATATTCTCAAATTTAAAAAATAGAAAAATTATAACTTATGGATTATCACCAAACGCAGACGTCAAAGCTGACAACATAATTGTAAAAAATCAAAAAATGTACTTTGATGTTATTTACAAAAATAAAATAAATAATAAAATTTATACCATTAAGAATATTTCCTTTTCAATGCTTGGAATCCATAATATTCAAAATGCTCTGGCTTCAATATCTATTGCCTTAGAGTTAAACATAGACCCAAAAATAATAAAATTAGCTTTAAAAAACTTCAATGGAGTTCAAAGACGATTTCAGTTAATAGGTACGTATAAAAAAACGAAAATAATTGATGATTACGGTCATCATCCTGAAGAAATTAAAGCTGCTTTGAGCGCTACTAAATTAATAGAACAAAAGGGCAAAGTTTTAGCTATATTTCAACCTCATAGATATTCTAGATTAAAAAATCACTTTAATGAATTTTGCTCTTGTTTTAATGATGCTGATGAAGTTGTTTTATTAAATGTATATGCTGCTGGAGAAAAACTAATAACAAATAGTAACAATATTGATCTTGAAAATGGGATAAGAAATTATGGTCATAAAAATGTAAGCTCTGTGATAAACGATGAAGAAATTTATAAAATTATATTAAAAAAAATAAATAATTATCAAATTATTATTTTTTTAGGAGCGGGTAGTATTACTAAAATAGCAAATAATTTAAAAAAAGAATTAAAAATTTTAACTAAAAATTAATAATATGATAAGCAAGAGCTCTTTAATTAAAAATAAAAAAATGAGTAACTTAACATGGTTTGGCGTTGGTGGATTCTCTAAATATTATTTTCAACCTTCATCTGAAAAAGAATTAATTTCTTTTTTACAATATAATGACCTAAATTTACCTATATATCCTTTAGGAGCAGGTTCAAATATAATTATAAGAGACCAAGGTTTTAATGGTTTAATTATTCACTTTAATAAATTGAAAGAAATTCTTATTGATGAAGAAGGTATCATAACAGCTTACTCTGGTGCTATGGATGCTGATGTTGCAAGATTTGCAAGAAATCATTCGAGAGAAGGTTTAGAATTCTTAATAGGAATACCTGGAACTATTGGTGGGGGTATCAAAATGAATTCTGGAGCATATGGATCTGAAATTAAAAAAATTTTAATTGACGTTACTGCAATAAATGAAAAAGGCAAGCAAAAGATATTTACAGTTGATGATCTTAAACTAGATTACAGAACAAATAAATTAAGTCAGGAATGGATGTTTTTAAAAGCAAGATTTAAGTCAAATAGTGGTTCCAAAGATCTAATTCAAAGAAAAATGAAAGAAATAATTCAATCCAGAAAAATAAGTCAGCCAATAGGACAGAAAACAGGCGGTAGTACTTTTATGAATGGCAAGGATTTCAAAGCTTGGGAACTTATTGATAATTCTGGTTGTAGAGGATTAAAAAATGGAGGTGCCATTATTTCTCATAAGCACTGTAATTTTATAATAAATCAAAATAATGCTACCGCAAAAGATATTGAAACACTTGGAGAAATTGTTAGAAAAAAAGTTTTTAAAAAAACAGGAAAAAAACTTAAGTGGGAAATTAAAATTATTGGTGATTGATGAAAGTTAAAAAAAAACATGTTGCTTTTTTGATGGGAGGGTTTAGTTCTGAAAGAGAGGTTTCAATAAATTCAGGAAATGCTTGTTACGATGCCATTGATAAGGAAAAATATAATGCTAGTAAAATTATTGTTGATAAAAACTTTTATGATCAAATTTTAACTATTAATCCTGACATTTGTTTCAATGCACTACATGGCTCATTTGGAGAAGATGGAACAATTCAATCTTTTTTAAATAAAATTAAGGTTCCTTATACTCATTCAGGTGTAAATTCATCTACAATAGCAATGAATAAGTTATTAACAAAAAAAGTTTTAAGCCAATTTTCTAAAGATCTAGAAAATCCAATTATTTTCCCAGAAACATGTGATTATAAATCAATTAATGAATATAAAAAATTTTTGCCTTTAATTTTAAAACCCATAAGTGGAGGAAGTTCTGTTGAGATAGATATATTAAACAATGAAGATGATTTAATACATGCTAAAGATAAAATTTTTAATAATTTATTTATGGTAGAACCTTTGGTTGGTAATAGAGAATTAACTGTATCCATTTTGGACAATAAACCATTGGTCGTTACAGAGATCATTTCAAAAAAAAATTGTTTTTATGATTATAATTCAAAATATTCCTCAAATGGTTCTATACATATATTACCTGCAAAAATTCCCAAAACTATATATAATAAAGTTATTAAGTGGGCTAAACTTGCTCACGAAATATTAGGTTGTTCAGGTATTTCGAGAAGTGATTTTCGATTTAATGATATTAATAATAATTTATATATGCTTGAAATAAATACTCAACCAGGAATGACTAAAACCTCATTATCTCCTGAGCAAGCTGAGTACTGTGGAATAACTCTAACTCAATTAGTTGATAAATTAATTTCAAAAGCAAAATTCGAAAAGGTATAGTCAGATTAAAAAAAAATTTCTTTTTTTCAATATAAAAACTTTAATTTTGTTTCTACTATTACTCTTTACTCTATTAATTGTATGCTTCTCGTATTTCAAATATAAAGATTTAATTTTAGAGAATTTTCAATTAAATAAAGATTACTCCTTATTAATATCAAACAATAAAACTAGACTAAATCTAATTATTGTAGGGACTAAATATTTAGATAAGAAGTCTTTAATATATGAGATAAATAAAAAATTACATTTAATTAAAAATAAAGGTGACCTTTTATTAATATCCAATTTACTTAAAAAGAAAGATTTAATAAAAAAATTTATTATTACTAAAACCTCAAGTAGTTCGATAGAAATTAAAATAGAAGAGAAAAATATAATTGGTTTAGCTAAAATTAAAAATAATGATTATCTTATAGATGAGTTCAACAATTTAATAGAAGTTGAAATAACACCTAATCTATTTCATTTACCTATTTTTATTGGGAAAAATTCTAATAAACATGCTAGTATTATATTAAACTTAATTAGTAAAAGTGATATAAATCTAAATTATATGTCCTTTTCTTTAGTTGATGAAAGAAGATGGAATATTAATCTTAACAATGGAGTAAAAATTTTATTACCTGAAAGTAAAATCTTGGATACTCTGAAATTACTAAAAAAAATAGATTCACAATATGATTTATTAAAAGGTAATTTTATAGAAATTGATTTAAGAATTAATGGGAAATATTTTTTAAAACCACAAATAAATTAAAGGTGAAATAATTAATTATAAAAACAGTAAAATTCATGTTGGCTTAGATATAGGCAATAGTAAAATTGCATGTTTGATTGGTCAATCTGTTGATAATAATAATATTCAAATCAAAGTTTTAGGATTTGGACAACATATCTCTATGGGTTTAATTAA
>CACNQW010000035.1 GCA_902622745.1 uncultured SAR116 cluster alpha proteobacterium | reverse complement strand
TTAATTTTATGGATTTTGAGATGATGAAAGATTTCTTTATTAATTTTACCTTCTTTATGAAGTTTAAATATTAAATCTAATCTTTTTTGATTTGAAGGATTAATAAAATCTAAGGAAAATATTGAACTTTTTATATCTAAAATATTAGAAAAGAAGTATCCATCATCTAACGAAGGAACAGTACCTTTGAACTCACTCCACCGTTACAGATTGAATTGAACTGATGAAATAAGTTGTCCTCATATTCTATACTCGCTGCTGCTTTTTTTTTACTCTGTTTCTTTTGGAAACAAATTTCATTACTTCATTAGTTGTATCAGTTTTTTCACCCTCAATCACTTTATATTTTCTTGGTTTTGTTAATTCTTGGAACTTTATATTTTTTCTAAAAATGAATCACATAAGAAAATCTAATCCAAATAAAAATTAAAATTAAAAAAATAATAAAGTAACAACCATACCTAATATACTTTTGAATTTTTTGGAGTAGGGTTAAATTTACCAATATTAATTTATTATAGGGTTAAGTAACATAGCAGGGTTTATATTAAAAAATATATAACCTTTTAACAAAATCAAAAAACTAACCACACACAAAAAAATCTTAAAATCTTTACTCATAATATTTAACTACCTTTTAAATCTTAAACTATAAAAAAGTGATAAACTAACAATCCTACTAAAATACCCTTGATAAATGATATCCAGGCAACTCCATGGTCGGAAACACCAAGTTTTTCTTTCCACCAATCTATTTGTTTTTTTTCCCAGTTAATATAATTTTGTATCATATTTCCACCTCAAATAATTGAAGATAAATTTTTGACGGGTTCAATCTACATTTTATCATTCGTTTAATGTTATCTATCTGACTAATAAATCTAATCCTTACACTTCTTACATCTCTAATACAGTTATAACATATAGAAACCCATTCTTTATGATGTCCATATTTACATCTCCATAAAGTCTTGAATGGATATTCACATTTACTACAAAAATAACTCATCTTTAAATCACTTTCTAGTTCTCTATCTTATATTCTCTAATATGGATTCATTAGTTTAGTAAGTCCTTCAAATCGTCCATACATCAAACCAATACAAACTAGTACAAATAAAATGATAAACCACTTATTCATTAAGCGTCTTCCCAATACAATATTGTTTGTAAAAACGTAATTAATTATAATATGAATAAGATTTAAAATGAATAATTTTTATACTAAAAATCTATCTCTGAACCAAACAGATTATTCAATTCTTTAATCAAGTCTTTAAACTTTCTAGGAAAACTTTCATATCCAGAACAATATTTTGCCGTACCATTTCTGTTCCTTAATTTAAGTGTCCAACCACAACCATCAGGAAGTTTTTCATATTTTTGCTTCCAATAAGGATATTTTTTTTTCCACTTCCAAACTTCTAATTCTTCAACTCTCTCCCAGAAATAAACTATTTTATTATCTTCAATTTTATTGGGTTCATAAACCTTAGAACTGTCTCGAACAAAACCCTTTTTATCATCTTCAAGTCTGAAATGAAATCCGCCACCATACCAAATTGCTTCAAGTTCAATCACTTCTTTTTTCATAAATTTAAATTTCACCAAAACTAGATATTCAAAAATAAAAATTATTCAGAAGTTAGTTTACCTGTCTATTAAATTATTAATGATAAATTATTTTATAGTGATAAGAATAAATTTTTCTAAGCACCACCTTTCCAAACCCATCCTTTATCTTTATACTTTTCTAACTTATCTATTTTATCTTGAGATAATGTACCCTTATTATAACGTTTACTTTGTGTATAAACCCAAGTGCCTAAAGCAATATTTCCTTCTTTATACCTTATGGGAACTCTTGCACTACCTTCTCTTTCTACATAATCATGAAATAATTTGTAATTTTCTTCCCACCTTGCATCTAAAATATCCCATGTCCATCCTTTGTTTTTAAACTTTTCTAATTTATCTATATGCTCTTGCGATAATGTACCCTTTTTATATTTTTCTAATTGTCTATTGTACCACCTTCCTAATTCGACATCACCTTCTTTATACTTTACAGGAACTCTTGCACTACCTTCTCTTTCTACATAATCATGAAATAATTTGTAATTTTCTTCCCACCTTCTATCTAAAATATCCCATGTCCATCCTTTGTTTTTAAACTTTTCTAATTTATCTATTCTATCTTGAGATAATGTACTCTTATTATAAGATTCTATTTGTGTAGAAACCCAAACACCTAAAGCAAAACCTTCTTCAATATGATGGCGAGAAACTCTGGTAGTGCCTTCTCTTTCTACATAACCTTGGAATAGTTTATAATTATCCTCCCACCTTGTATCTAAAATATTCCACGTCCATCCTTTATCAATATACGTCTCCAACTTATCTATTCTATCTTGAGATAAATTACCATTTTTATATCTTTCTAATTGTGTAGTAACCCATCTACCTAAACGAAGTTCTCCTTCAATATGAGTGCGAGAAATTCTGACAGAACCTTCTCTTTCTACATAATCTTGAAATAATTTATAATATTCTTCCCAGTGTGTATCACGTATATTCCAAATCCATCCTTTATTCTTGTACATTTCTAACTTATCTATTTTCTCTTTGGATAAATTCCCCTTATAATACATTTTTCTTTGCCTACTAGTCCAAAATCCTAGAGCAACACCACCTTCTTTATGTGACGAAGGAACTTTAACATTGCCCTCCCTTTTTAAATAATTCTGTAATATACCATAATAGTAGTACCAACTTTCAGAAGTCACTTCTATTAATCTAGTTTCTAATGACTTTTCAAATGAAGCGTCAATATCTTCTGGTAAATTAAAAATAAACTTTGGAATAGACTTAGAAATATATTTCTCACCTGTCCGTCCTAGTTCGTTCCTTAATCCACTTAATATTTCACCTATTTGATAATCATGCGCTTTTAATGCATTTATTACTTTCCATATTTTTTTAAAATCACTTTTTTTAATTTCGTGTTGAGAGTTTTCGTCATTTTCAATAAAAACTGGTAAAATTATAGTGCCCTTGGTTTTATTGTTAGATTTTCTAATTGCTCTACCTACTGCCTGTATAATATCAATTTCACTTTCTCTTGGGTCTACAAAAACTATACCGTCTAATGTCGGGATATCTACACCCTCTGATAAGCATTTTGCATTTGATAAAATGCAGCAATCAGATGGATTATTGTTTTCTAATTTAGCAATTTCTCGCTCTCTCATAAATGTCGACATATTTCCATCTACATACCCAGTAAATAAACTTCCTTTTAATCTTGTATCATCACTTAACTCATATGAAGTTTGTTTTATTTCTTTAGAAAAATTCGCTGCATTCTTTTTCCTACCATGAAAAGAAATGAGTTTATTTAAGTTATACTTTTTTATTCCCTTGAGAACCGCTAACTGTAGAGCATAAGACATACTATCAGTCTTATTATTACGTTTAGTTTGTATTAATTTTCTGTTATCAATCATGTCTTTATATAATTTTTCGTTTACTCCAGTTATTAACACTTGATAATCAGATAATTCTTCTTCCTTAATTGCCTGTCCAAAAGAGTATTCAAAAAATACTCTTCCATATAAGTTCTCATCACTCATCTCTATTACTTCACTACCACTATCTTCTGCTCTCTTTTTTAGGTTAGAAGAAAAATATTTAGGCGTTGCAGTCACAAATAATCTTTTTCGTGCCCTAATCAAATCTTCATCTAGGATGGTTGTAAAAGCAGTTTCTTTTTTAATAACTCCTGTTGTTCTGTGTGCCTCGTCACATACAACTAAGTCAAAAGATGGAACACTTTTATCTTTGTGAACTTCCGCTATTAGTGGACTTGATTGATAAGTACAAAATACAACCCTATTAGTTTTTAGACTAAGAAATTTTTTTATCTCTACAGGGTCACTACTAACAAGGGGGAGTTCATGTGAAAAAATATCATCCTCATCATAATTAACTATTTTTGTGACTTTTTTATCAGAGCAGACACATAAGAATTCAAATTCTTCTTCCGCAAATGATGTCCATTTTCTTAACGAATTACTTACTAATAATAAAGAAGGTAGCATTACCATTGTAAGATTTGATTTCATTTGTTCTTTAATGAATAACGTCACAATAGTTTTACCTGTTCCACATGCCATTATTAATTGACCACGGTCTACACTCTTAAATTCATCAATTGTTTTTTGAACTGCTTCTATTTGAAACTTTTTGTTTTTATCTAATACATTTCTTTTTTTTGAGGTTTTTAATTCTGAATAATGCTCTGGATAATTAAACCCATTTTCATAAGATTTTCTAAAGTCCGATAGCAAAAATGTTTTTACAGTTGGAAAAGTATTTTCATTGGTTATAACTTCCATCGCGTTATTACCAATCAAATTTGTTGAGGCAATTAAAAGTCGCCCTTTAATATTTTTTTTACCTGATTCACTTAAAAAAGAATCTATATCCGTCTTATTGATATAGTTTTTACTATCATATGATTTTGCTTGAACTGCCCAAATTCCACTTTGTTTATCGCGAAAAACTAAGTCGATGCCCTTATCTCTAGACCATCTATCAGGATATTCATCCCATAACCATATCTCATCAACTATTAGTTTCCATGTAGGTTCGTTTTTAAGAAACCATTTCACGAATTTCTCAAAATTTTTACCTGATTTATCAGTTTCTATAGATTTATAAAAATTCTCAAACGTTGCCATGTTACCAAATATAACATGCGTAGTTAATTGTATCAAACTCGCACACTTACAGAAACGTTAAACATTTTACTTTATAGGGCAAATAAAATTAATGATTTATTCTAATGTAACGGATTGAGTTTGTTCTCATTTTTTTAATTCCTTTAGATTAAAAAGAGTTTCGATTTCATTCATCAGACCCTTAAAATTTTTCTTATTAGGAAACTTATTACTTCCACATGATTTCATTTTTTTAGAGGAGTTTGAAACTTCTATTTCCCATTGTGTTCCGTCTAAAATATTTGGGTCAACATATTCTTTTTTCCATTCCCAAATTTTAATATTATCTAGAAATAAAAAAAAATTATCCCACTTAATTTTTGAAGGCGATTTAATAAAATGTGTAATAACACTACCCTGATTCATAAATGATATTTCAAAATTATTTTTTTTATACTCAATTTGTATACTTGGTCCTCTAAAACCTCCATGATAAAAATAAAGTGTATTTTTCATATAACTCATTAAAATAAATTTAATTGATTTTTGTCATTTGAAAAAGAAGATTTTGTTTTTCTTCTTTCACGATAACATTTCCAACAACCAGTTCCCTCTTTTGTTCTATGGACAATAGTTGTTTTATATTCGTGTCCTTTAGAACATTTCCACCAAACTTTTTTACTACTTCCTTGTGTAACTTTATAGGGGTTAAAATCTGGATTTTTGGTTGGATGTAATTCTTTTAAAAGTTCTGGATGATTATCTCCAAAATTAACACAAATTGGACAACCAGTTTTTAATTTAACTCTATTGTAAATTGCATATTCTTTGGAGTGTCCTTTTTCTTTACATTTAAAAAATACTTTTGCATTACTTCCTGCTTTAAATTGTTCTGGTTTCAAAGGATAATTTTTTTCATAGTCCCATAAACTTGCAATTTTAGGGTGTGTTTTCAATAAAGATTCTTTTAAAGGTGGATTAGGTAAATTAGAAACATAACTTCTATAATAATTATCATTCATAAATTGTTTTTCATTTAGATAATTTGTAAGTCTCCCTCCAGTTTCCATTGGAAACTTTTTCATAAGTTGAAGAATTATTTCATTAATCTGATTTTTGGAAAGTGGTCTTGTCGTAACCATTACATCCAAGTCTGACAATTTATTGAGAGGAGTTTCTCTAACTCTCATAACTTTCATGCCCATCATATTACAAAATCTATTCTTCTTTAAATCTCTCTGCTCCCTACCCTTATGATAATATTGTCCATCATATTCAATAACCAGATTGTAAGGGGTAAGGAAAATATCAAACTCGGTTTTTCTTAACTTTCTTCTGTGGATTACATTTCCAAAAATATATTTTAATTCACTATAAACTCTTACTTCATTTTTAGATGTTTGATAGGAACATTTAGGACAATTAGAACCCATTCTTGTTCTGTTTGTTAATACTGTAAAATAAGAATGTCCTTTAGGACAATTAAACCAATATTTTTTATTTGAATTTGGATAAACTTTATCTGGAGTAATACCATTCTTTTCTGAATCAAATTCCATTGCAATGATAGGAAACTTAACCAGAAGATTATTATCTGGTTGTTTAAACCTAGTATTTACACCTTTTTCAAACACCTATACCCCTTTTTTTCTAGTCACTAATCATAATCAATAAATGCAATAAAGATACTTACAAAAAAATAAAAAGTTAATAAGATTATTATATGACACCAGAAGAAATTGCAGAAGTATTTAAAACTAATTGTAAAATTAAAACTGGTAATGAAATACCAGATGAATTTTATGATGAACCATACATTGCTGGTTATATAATCAACTTTGTTAATTATAATGTTATAATTCATAACAAGTTAGTTTTAGGAATTGAGGAAACCACAAAGTTAGAAAGAGCAAAGTTTTACCATGAGTTTTTAAAATATTTGAATTTAAAACTAAATACGAAGATAACCTATATGTCTCTAAATTCTAATAATGAATATTTGGACAAATATCTTGCAGAAGAACGAAATCATTTATATTTACTTGGGGCAAGACATGGAAAAGTTTGCGCTTTTGTATCTTATAAATTGAAGTCTAAATCTCTTAATGATGAACAAATGAAATTGTATAAAGAAGCAGAAGAAATAGCAAAAGTATCACCAAACATATTGCCAACGGATACATTTGAATCCAAATTAGGTGCTGCTATTTTAGAGATAACATTATGGAAATACTTGGAGCAATCAAAGTATTTTAAATAATGAATCTTTTACAAACAAAGCAATAAGTATCAATTCAAAAACCTAGTCTTGGTTTCTTTCCCAAATAACTTTCATTTTACCCCAGTTGGGTTGATATATCTTCTTCATAACCCTTAATCGGTTTTCTCTTTCTCTATGACGTTTAACAACTGAATAAACATTGTTATTACCCCATTTATTTCCTTTATGAGTAGTGAAACCTTTTTCGTTTAGATATTGTGATATTTTTCTATAACCCAAACCTTTTTCTTGAAGTGATTTTATTAATTGAAACATTTCTTCTTGTTGGGAAGTATATTTTTCGTTTTGTTTATATACAAATAGATTAGTTTTTACTGACACACAAAAACAAAGATAATGAGAAAATTTTGGATTTTTTAATTCATCAGTTGAAGAAAAGACAGAAGTTATTTCATCAGTTGAATCTATTCTACGGTAACAGACTTTGCTAAATTTCTTGGTTGATCAACATCAGTCCCTCTTTCCCTAGCAACGTGATAAGCGATTAATTGAGCTGGTATTGACATAAAAATTGGAGAAAAAACATCATTCCAAGTATCATGAAAAGATGGGATTAAAACTTTATTTTCGACAAAAGATATTTTGTTTATATTTTTTTGATCCGAAATCAAAAACACCTCCCCACCTCTCGCTAATGCCTCTTGAAGATTAGAAATTGATTTTTCTTCTATCCCATCAGAGGTTAAAAACATTATAATTGGTAAACCTTCTTCAATTAGAGCTATTGGTCCATGTTTCATCTCACCAGCAGCAAAACCTTCAGAGTGTATATAGCTTAATTCTTTGAGTTTTAATGCTCCTTCTAATGCCAAGGGGTAAAGTATTCCTCTACCAAGATAGAGAATATTTTGGCAATTTTTTATAGATTGAGCTAAGTTAATAAATTGTTCATTAAGTGACAAAATTTTAGATAAAAAGTTTGGTACTAATTTTAAATTTTGGATAAAACTCTGATATTTTTCTGAGGTAATTTCTTTATTATACATTCCAATTTTCATTGCAATAGATAACAAAACTATTAACTGAGAAGTAAAAGATTTTGTGCTTGCAACTCCGACTTCTGGTCCAACATGGGTGAAAATAGAGTAATCAGATTCTCTATCAATTGAACTGTTTTCTACATTTGTTATAGCTGTTGTTGTCAAATTTAATCTTTTTGCTTCTCTCATAGCCATTAAAGTATCAATACTCTCTCCTGATTGAGAGATAACAATCATAGATGAATACATTGCTGTAGCAGGGCTTCTATACCTGTATTCAGATGAAAGTTCTACGTTCACTGGAACAGATGAAAATTTTTCAATCCAATATTTTCCAACCATAGCAGCATAGTGACTAGTTCCAGCTGCACAAATTGTAATGCCAAAGTTTTTTTGTATATTCATTTTTTCTGGTAAAATATTTAATTCATTTTCTTCTCTTACTAAACTACCAATAGTATTAATTAATACATTAGGCTGTTCATGGATTTCTTTTTCCATAAAGTGTTTATATCCATCTTTATTTAAAAAATTTAAATTTGACTTAATATTTATCTTTTCTCTTTCAACCTTGTTATTGTTCAAATCATAAATTTGGAAATTTGTTTTGTTTAAAATAGCATAATCACCATCGTTTAAATAAATCACTTCATTGACCATTTGTGATATAGACTGACCATCAGAGCCTACAATGTTATAACCATCACCTAATCCTAAAACTAATGGTGATGTTTTTCGAGCCACAAAAATTTCTTCCTTTAAACTATGAATGGCAGCAAAGGCATATGCTCCTTCAATTTTTTTAACTACTGAAACACAAGCATCAAAGAAATTATTAGCCTTTTTCATTGAAATACTTAATAAATGTGGAATTACCTCAGTATCGGTTGTTGTTTCAAAAACAACATTTTTTTCTTTTAATTCTAAACGGATTTGATCATGGTTTTCAATAATACCGTTATGAACTACTGCTACATTTTCAGATAAAATTGGATGTGTGTTTTCCAACAAAACTTTTCCATGAGTTGCCCAGCGAGTATGGCCTATTGCAATTGAAATGTCTTTTATCTCTTCTTCAAAAACTTCAAATTTAGACTTTAATTTATTTAATTTTCCTATAGCTTTTATTGTATTTAAGCGGTTCTTTTGTAAATAAGCCAATCCAGCAGAGTCATAACCTCGGTACTCTAGGTTTTTCAATACATTTAAAGCACTCTTACACGCATTTAATTTTCCAACGATACCAACTATACCACACATAAATATTTCCTATTTACATAATAAATTTGAATTTTTAATTTTAAAATATATAAATAAATAATGAATGTTTGTACAGTAATACTTGGAGCAGGAAAAGGTTCTAGGATGAGGTCAATTACCCCTAAACCATTTCATAAAGTTGCAAACTTAAAACTTATTGATTGGGTTCTTAATACTTTCAATTCAATTAAAATTGATAAAAAAATAATAGTAACGTCTAAAAATATTAATTATTCAGAATATTCTAAAACTAATCGAATTGTTATTCAAAATGATCAATTAGGCACAGGTAATGCTGTTATTGAAACAAAAAATGAACTTAAAAATTTTAATGGTGTAATTGTTATATGTTTTGCTGACACCCCTTTTATCACAAAAAAAACCATAAAAAAACTCATTAACTCTATTAAACAAGGTAATGATATTGCATTAACCTCCTTTAAAAAAAATCGTAAGAACTCATATGGAAAAATTATTTTATCTCAAAACGATAAACCAGTAAAAATTACTGAAGATAGAAATGGAAAATTAAGCTCACTTTTGTGTAATGGTGGAATTATGGCTTTTAACAGCGACATTATGTTCGATTTACTAACAAAAATTAAACCCAATAATATGTCAAAAGAATATTATTTAACGGAAGTTGTAGAAATAGCTTATAAAAACAATCTTCAAACAGATCTAATTCATATTGATGAACAAGAAATATTAGGAGTGAATTCTAGAGAAGATTTGGCTTTAGCTGAAAAAATTATTCAAACAAAATTAAGACATTTTTTTCTTAATAAGGGAGTAACATTAATTGATCCTGAAACTAATTACTTTTCTTATGATACTATTATTAAAAAAGATGTGACAATATTTCCCAATGTATTTTTTGGCGAAGGTGTTAAAATTGATAGTGGATCAAGTATTTTGTCATTTTGTCATTTGGAAAACTGCTATATAAAAAAAAATGTGTCAATAGGTCCTTTTGCAAGAATAAGAGGTAATACTGTTCTAAATGAAAACAATAAAATTGGGAATTTTGTGGAATTAAAGAATGTAATTTCAGGAAAAGAAGTTAAAATTAATCATCTTTCATATATAGGTGATACTTCAATTGGAAGGTCTAGTAACTTAGGTGCAGGATCTATTACATGTAATTATGATGGTCATAAAAAAAATAAAACATTTATAGGTTCTAATACCTTTGTTGGTTCAAACTCAACTATGGTTGCCCCATTAAAAATTGGTAACAATAGTACAATCGGAGCTGGATCAGTAATTACTGAAGATGTTAATAATGGTGATCTTGCGATTGGAAGAGAAAGGCAAATAAATAAAAAAGATAGGTCGATTACTAAGAAAAAAAATTAATATCCTCTATCATCCACTCTTAAGTGTTTAAACAACCCATTTGTTATAATCAAATTCCATCTTTTATCTCTCCACCACTGGTTATTTAGCTCAATTTCAATATTTTTAAATCCATTTATTTTTTTGTTACTATCAGTAATTTCAGCCTCGTTAATAATTACATTTAAAAAGAAATTTCTATCAACCATAATTGCTAAGTTTGACCAATTAATAATTTCAGATGTAATTAAATAGGAATTATTTTCTAATTTTGATATATATTTAGGAAATTTTATATGTGGATCTTTTTCAGTATATATTGCTGTGCCAATTAACTTTTTTGCTTTGTTTGGCCTTAAAAATCTTTTTATTTTTTTTAAATTCCCGCAATCCCAATAATTTTTATATTTGTTTATAGCATGAAAAGGTTCACCGGGATCTTTAATACTTCTTAATCTAACTTGAGCTGCTTTATATTTATATAAATGTTCAAGCGACTGTTTAAGTAAAGTATGTGTTATCTTATAATTCGCAACTAAAGGCAAGTCATTTTCTAAAAGTAATAAAGGTCCCTCAGGCATGTTTAATGCTAAATTTTTAAACCCATTTAAGATACCAATATTCTTTTTGAATAAAATAGGTTTATATCCAAAGTTTTTGCATATTTTTATCCCTTCATTATTATATTCAGGCAAACAAATAAATTTAGACTGAGTTAAAGAATTTAATCCATTTTCTTGGTAACTTCTTAATGAATTGAAAAGGCTTGCATAACCTTTCCAACTTAAAATTCCAATCGAAAAATTAAGATTTTTCATTTTCTATGAGAGCTTTGTTATCTCCACCATTTAATATTATCTGTTTTTCAAATTCTCTAAGTCTTTTATAAACACTTGCTAATTCTATAATTGTGGGCCATGCCTTTAATAAGTACTGCATTGATCCCTCAACTCTTCCAAATGCTCTAATTATTTGTTGCATAACTCCTAAAGTTATTACACCAGCAACAATAGCTGGCGCAAGAAAAACATACGCACTTAGTACATTAGCTTGTAAATAAGCCATTCTACCAATATTAAAATAAAGATATCTCAAATAACTTAGAAAATGTATTTGTTTTACATCACTAAATAATTCATCAATTCTTTTTGGCCTAACAAACTGATCATCTTCTGCAATAACTAAAATTTTTCTGTATGCCGCTTCTTTCTTTTGTAAATCATATTCAACTCCGACTAACCTTAAAATCCAGCCAAGACCAATTAAAAATATTGTTCCTCCAACAGTCCATACAAGTGCACCAGTAATTAATCCATATTGCCAATCACCAAAAAAATAGATTGGAATTCCTAAAGATAACCCAAATAAGATTGGAATAAACTGAATTAAAACCATTATAGACTCCACTAGGCTTGTACCAAGTGATTCCATTATTCTTGCAAATTTAACAGTATCTTCTTGAACCCTTTGCGCAGCTCCTTCAATATTTCTGGCAGTATTATATACAGAATGATACCAATCAACCATAGCAGTTCTCCATCTAAATAAATAATGGGCAGTAAAATAGCTTATTATCACATATAAACCTACATACATTCCTGCTAAACTTATAAAAGAGAATAAACTATCCCAATATTCATTAATTGTTATAGAATTTGGAGAACCTAAAGCTTTTTGGATCATGTCATAAAACTTTCCAAACCATTCATTAATCTTAACGTCAATTTTCACTTGAACCCATAGTGAAAATAAAATCAAAAATGATCCTAGCCATGACCATAAAAACCATTTTTTTATTTTAAAAAATCTAAACATTTCTACTCACTCGTATACTTTGAATTATACCTAATCCAATAAATATTGTTATTAGAGAAGTTCCCCCATTACTTATAAATGGAAGTGGTGCACCTACTACAGGTATTAACCCAGTTACCATACCAATATTAAATACAACGTATAAAAAGATTAAAAAGGAAACTCCAAATATTAAAATTTTATTTGTAAGATTTTCTTCTTTTATAAATTCTTTTATTAAAATGAAATTAATTAAAAAATATAATATTAACACTGATATAGAACCAATAAAACCCATTTCTTCTGAGATTAAAGTATATACAAAG
>CACNQW010000034.1 GCA_902622745.1 uncultured SAR116 cluster alpha proteobacterium | reverse complement strand
AAGTATGTCAATAACTAAAGAAAAAAAATCTAAATTAATTAAAGAATTCAAGATAAATGATAAGGATACTGGATCAGCCGATGTTCAAGTTGCTATTTTGTCAGAAAAAATTAAATCTCTTACAGAGCATTTGAAACAACATCACAAAGACTTCATATCTAGACGAGGATTGTTAAGTATGGTTGGTAAAAGAAGAAATTTACTCTCTTACATTAAGAAAAAAAGTGAAACTAGATATAGTGAATTAATCAAATCACTTGGATTAAGAAGATAGTGAGTTTAAATCAATCGAATAATAGGTAGAGACATGTTTGAAGTTTATAGAAAAGAAATAAAATTTGGTGGTGAAAAGCTAACTTTTGAAACTGGTAAAATTGCAAGGCAAGCTGATGGCGCTGTTCTTGTTACTTATGGTGGCACAACTATTTTATGTACAGCAACTGCATCAAAAAATAATTCTGAAGCTGATTTTTTTCCTCTTACAGTCAATTATCAAGAAAAAGCTTTTTCAGCAGGTAAAATACCAGGAGGTTTTTTTAAGAGAGAAGGTCGTCCATCGGAAAAAGAAACATTAATTTCAAGGTTAATTGATAGACCAATAAGACCATTATTTCACAAAAATTTTAAACGTGAGACACAAATAATTGCAACAGTACTTGAGTATGATTTTGAAAATGATCCTGATATAGTTGCAATTATTGCAGCCTCTGCAGCTTTAACATTATCTGGATTACCATTTATGGGACCTGTTGGTGCTTGTAGGGTAGGTTGGGATGGAAAAAAATATATTTTAAACCCAAAAATGGATAAAGAAAATACTGCTTTACTTGATTTAGTAGTGGCTGGCACAAATGATGGTGTGTTGATGGTTGAATCAGAAGCTAGCGAATTAAACGAAAAAATTATGCTTGGTGCAGTCGATTTTGGACATAAAGAAATAAAGAATGTGATCAAAGGTATAATTGAATTAGCTGAAGTTGCAGCGAAAGAACCAATATCAATTGATGACGAAATTCCAGAAGAAAAAGATTACCTCAAATTTGTTAAAGGTTTTAAAAAAGAGATTGAAAAAGCTTATAAAATTGAAGAAAAATCATCGAGATATGACAAATTAGACAATATAAAAGAAAAAATTAAAAAAGATTATGGTGATGAAATAAACCTAAATTTATTTTCTAATGTATTTAAAAAAGTGGAAGCAGATATTGTCAGAACTTCTATTATAAAAACCAAAAAAAGAATTGATGGAAGAGATAATACAACAGTTAGAAATATTGTTGCAGAAGTTGGAACACTTCCAAGAACTCATGGATCATCATTATTTACTAGAGGAGAAACTCAAGCACTTGTTGTTACAACACTTGGTTCTTCACAAGATTCCCAAATAATTGATGGTCTTGATGGAGATTATAAAGAAAAGTTTATGTTACATTATAATTTTCCACCTTTTTCTGTTGGGGAGGTAGGAAGAACAGGTTCTCCAGGAAGAAGAGAAGTTGGTCACGGTAAACTTGCTTGGAGAGCTGTTAAGCCGTTACTGCCTTCTGAAGACGAATTTCCTTATACAATAAGAGTGGTTTCTGATATTACTGAGTCAAATGGATCGTCATCTATGGCCACAGTTTGTGGTACTTCTTTGGCATTAATGGATGCTGGCGTTCCGATAAAAAAACCAGTAGCTGGAATAGCAATGGGTTTAATTAAAGAAGATAAAGATTTTGTAGTACTTTCGGATATTTTAGGAGATGAAGACCATTTAGGTGACATGGACTTTAAAGTTGCTGGAACAGATGAAGGCATTACAAGTTTACAAATGGATATTAAGATTACGTCCATTACTAGTCAAATAATGAAAGTAGCACTTGACCAAGCTTTGGATGGAAGAAAACATATTCTAAAAGAAATGAAAAAAGCAATCTCAAAATCAAGGAAAAATTTGGCAGAAAATGCTCCTAAAATTAAGGTTATTAAAATTAAAATTGATAAAATTAAAGAGATCATAGGGCCGTCTGGAAAAGTTATTAAAGATATCTGTGAAACATCTTCTTCAAAGATTGATATTGATGATAATGGTATTTTGAAAATAGCATCACCAAACGACGAAAGTTTGGAAATTGCTCTAAAAAAAATTAATGATATTATAGTTGAGCCTGAAAAAGGCGTAATTTATAATGGAAAAGTAGTAAAGACAGTTGATTTTGGAGCTTTTGTAAATTTTCTAGGTTCAAAAGATGGATTAGTTCATATTTCTGAATTACAAGAAGAACGGACCAATAAAACAACTGACGTATGTAAAGAAGGCGACGAAGTTAAAGTTATGGTCATTGGATTTGACGATAGAGGTAAAGTCAAATTATCAATGAAAAGGGTTGATCAAGAAACTGGTGAGAGTTTGTAATGAAAAAAAAATACGAATTAAAAATGAATTGGGTTAAGTCAGAAAAAATTGATAAAGTTGGATTGGTTACTTTAAATCATGAAAATTCTTTGAATCCTCTCTCAGCTGGATTTGTAGAGGCTATTTATCTCTCGTGCAAAAAATTCGATGAAGATGAAGATATTAATTGTATTGTTTTAACAGGTTCAAAAAAAGCTTTTGCAGCTGGTGCTGATTTAAAAGAAATGCTACCTCTCTCTTTTGCTGAGATTTCTGAAACCAGATATATTGAAAAAAATTGGTCTTATTTTTCATACATTCAAAAACCATTAATAGCTGCTGTTCAAGGGTTTGCTTTAGGTGGTGGTTGTGAGCTTGCAATGGCCTGTGATTTTATATTAGCTTCTGATGATGCAAAATTTGGGCAACCAGAAATAAACGTAGGCGCAATTCCTGGAGCTGGTGGAAGTCAAAGAATGCCACGTTTCATAGGCAAATCAAAAGCGATGTATGCTATATTAACTGGAGATATGTTAGATGCAAACGAAGCTGAAAAATGTGGTTTAGTAGCAAAAGTATTTAGTGGAGAAAATTTTAAGGAAGAAGTTTTAAAAGTTGCTCATAAAGTAGCAAGCAAGTCTACTGCGTTAGCAAGGTTAGCTAAAGAAACTGTAAATGTAAGTTATGAAACGACTTTAAATGAAGGCTTAAGAGCGGAAAGAGCTATTTTTATGTCAACTTTTTCATTAGAAGATCATAAAGAAGGCATGGAAGCATTTTCAGAAAAAAGAAAACCTAATTGGAAAAATAAATAATTAAATATTGACCATATCCTGATTAGGGATGCCTACAACTTTCAAACCTCCATCTACATAATGAGTAAGCCCAGTGACTCCACTCGATATGTCTGACAAAAGATACAAAGCTGCATTTCCTACTTGTTCAAGATCTGGGTTTTTTTGCAAAGGAGCAATTTTTTCAGAATATCTGTAAACGTGTCTCGCTCCAGATATTGCTGCTCCAGCAATTGTTTTCATAGGTCCAGCTGAAATTGCATTAACTCTAATATTTTTTTTCCCTAAATCTACGGATAGATATTTAACTGATGTTTCTAGTGCAGCTTTGGCCACACCCATAACATTATAATTGGGAGTAGTTTTGTTCGACCCTACATAAGTAAGTGTTAATAAAGATCCTCCATTATTCATAATTTTTGAAGCAGAATTTGAAATTCTAGTAAAACTGTATGTAGAGATATCAAGCGTACTTAAAAAATTTTGTCTTGAGGTTTCTATATATCTTCCTTTAAGTTCCTCTTTGTCAGAATATGCTAATGCATGAACAACAAAATCTAAATTTCCAACATCTTTATTAATATTTTTAATTAAATTTTCAATAGAGTATTCATTTCCCGGGTCTAATGAAACATCACATTTATATAATTTTTTACATTTTATTTTATCTGATAAGGGTTCAATTCTTTTTTTTAAACTATCATTTTGGTAGGTTAAAATAATATTTGCTTTGTTTAAAAATAGTTGATGTGCTATTCCCCAAGCTATGGATCGTTCATTAGCAATACCCATTATTAATCCGGTTTTTCCTCCCATTAAGTTCATATCTTAATTTTCTGATACTTTTGAAAATATTAGAGTTGCATTTGTACCTCCAAAACCAAATGAATTAGATAATGCTGCATTTATATTTATATTCTCAATAGTTTCTCTAGGAATATCAATATTTTGAATTACAGGATCTGGTGTTTCTATATTAGAGGAGCCAGATATAAAATTATTATTCATCATTATGAGAGTATATATAGCTTCATGAACACCAGTAGCCCCTAATGAATGACCTGTTAATGACTTTGTGCTTGTTATCTTGGGTAAATAACCTTTATTCGAAAAAACTTTTTTTATTGCTTCAATTTCTTGGACATCTCCAACAGGTGTACTTGTGCCGTGAGCATTGATATAATCAATTCTTAAGTCAGCATTTTTTAATGCGTTTGTCATACATCTAAAAGCACCTTCTCCACTAGGTGCTACCATATCGTGTCCGTCTGAGTTTGCGAAGTGACTTAATACTTCTCCATAAATTTTAGCACCCCTTTTTTTTGCATGTTCATATTCTTCAAGTACTACAATTCCACCACCACCTGCAATAACAAAACCATCCCTGTTGGCATCATATGGTCTGGATGCTTTTTGAGGAATATCATTATATTTACTAGATAACGCTCCCATTGAATCAAATAGGACAGATAATGTCCAATCTAGTTCTTCTCCACCACCTGCAAAAACAATATTTTGATTACCATATTTTATATTGTCTGCTCCTACACCAATGCAGTGTGCAGATGTTGAGCATGCAGAAGTTATTGAATAATTAAGACCTTTTATTTTAAACATTGTTGAAAGACAAGCAGAAATACTTGAACTCATGCACTTTGGCACCATAAATGGACCTACTCTTTTTGGACCTTTATCTCTTGTAATATCAAATGATTTTAATAAGTTAATAGTACTTGGTCCACCAGCACCCGCAATTAAACCAGTTAAAGGGTTTGATATTAATTCATCATTGAGATTTGCATCTTGGATTGCCTCTTTCATAGCAATCGCAGTATAAGCAGCACCATCACCCATAAATCTTAGGTCTTTTTTGTCTAAAAAATCCTCAATGTTTATATTAATATCTCCATGAATTTGACTTCTAAAACCTAAATCATAATAGTCTTTGCTAAAGTTAATTCCGGACTTATTATAAAATAAAGAGTCTTTAACTTCTTTTTGATTATTACCAATTGGACTAACTACACCAATGCCGGTAATAACTACTCTTTTTTGTTCAACCATTTATATACCTAATTATGTTTTTTATCTTGAAAAAGACCAACCCTTATATCAAAGGCTTCAAAAACTATTTGTTTATCACATAAAACTTTTCCATCTGCTATGCCAAGCATAAGTTTTCTATTAATTATTTTTTTAAAATCTAATACATATTCAACTTTCTTTGCTATGGGTAAAACCTGACCAGAAAATTTCACGTTGCCAACAGATAATGCTCTACCTTTTCCTCTACCACCCATAATACCTAGGCAAAACCCAAGTAATTGCCATAACCCATCCATGCCTAGACAACCTGGCATAACTGGATCGTTTTCAAAGTGACATTCAAAAAACCATTTATCAGGAGTAATATTATACTCAGCATGAGCTAAACCTTTATTATAATTTCCGCCTTCTTCTGAAATTTTAACTATCTTATCAAACATAAGCATTGGTGGGAGCGGCAACCTAGGAAAATCAATTCCAGCAAGTTTTCCTTTTGCACAAGCAATTAATTCTTCGTAATTGAATTTATTTTTAAGTAACGACAATATTATTCCTTCATAGTAACTATTGAATTTAGTTAATTATAATATAATTTGAGCCCCATAGATACTTTTTTATATACCATCCTGAAAATTTCCTACTTTTTAAGGTTACTTTACACCAATAAATTTTACACTTAATAACTGAAACATTTACATTATCATCTAAAAAAGCAACTTTTTTAGATGATAATTCAGGTTTTTTTCTTAAATAATCTGGTTTTAATATTATACTTCTATGCTTCATAGTTAATTGTGACTTATGTATCCATCCAATTATATTTTTAGTTGTCAGAACCTTTCTCCAATGATCAAAATGGTCGATAATAACTAATGGTATTTGTTTTTTTATAAAAACTAATTTTATAGGATAATTTTTACCTGGCCCATATCTTAGATTAGCTTTTGAAGTTTTAATTGATACGAGTTTTGGAAATTTTTCAGCTAGAACAAATTTTGGTAAATAAAAAATATTACTTAGTAGTATTATAAAAAAGATTTTTAAATAAAAATTCATTTACAAATATTACAATTTAGATTTTTTTTTATCTTAATTTTAGTAAGTTCTTGTTTAATACAATCATATAATAATAAATTCCCTGCTAAAGTATTTTTTGTGAATGATTGATTTTTTTTAAAAGATTTTCGAATAAAAAGTTCTCTAATGGTTTCAGTAACTTGAAGACTTGAAATTAAATTTGTGACAGGACCAATTATTCCAATTTCTCTGCAATTCAAATTAGTATGTTGATGTTGATCTTGTGGAAAAATACATTCATAACATGGTAAATTTTTAAATTTTCCACTTTTAAATACTGCTAATTGTCCTTCGAACTGAGTTGCTGAAGCTGATATTAAAGTTTTATTGTATTTATGAGCCAACATATTAGCAGTATATTTAGTTTCAATATTGTCCGAGCAATCTAGAATAATATCATAATCATTTACAAGAAATTTATCATCAAAACTATCAACAATTGAATTAATTTTTAAATTTGGGTTTAAGTTCAAACAGTAATCTTTTAATTTGATGGATTTAGAAAAGCCTAGATTATTAACGTTAAAAGCTATTTGTCTATTTAAATTAGATAATTCAATATTGTCATTATCACATATGTCAATATTTCCAATGCCAGCAGCAGAACAAAAGATAGCTGTAGGGTTACCTAATCCTCCGGCTCCAATTATTAAAATTTTACTTTTTAAAAGTATTGACTGCCCTTCTTCTTCTATTTCAGGCATTATCAACTGACTTGCATATCTCTCTAAATCATTTTCATTTAGCATTATTATTTACTCTAATCCTGTTGAACCAAATCCTTTAGAAGACCTTTCAGTTTCAAAAATATTTACATTGCCGAATTGAAGTTGAATTTTTACAATTGGAGCAAATACAATTTGACCTATTCTCATATTTGGTTTTATAACAAAAATTTTTGAGAAGTGATTTATTAAAATTACTTTAACTTCACCTCTATAATCTGAATCAATTGTACCTGGGGAGTTTAAAATTGTGATCCCATGATTCAGAGCCAAGCCAGACCTTGGCCTCACTTGGCCTTCGTAGCCTTGAGGTATTTTTAATTTAATTCCTGTTGGCACTAAAAATATCTCATTTAGTTTTAAATTTACTGGATCTTTTATATCAGCAACTATATCTAATCCTGATGAATTTTCTGAATAATATTTTGGAAGTTGAAAATTCTTAGATCGTGATACTTTTTCAATTATAATTTTTAGCATATTTTTCTTCGTGCAATTTTAAAGTTTTTGAAATTATTAAATTTGCAATTTCGTGTTTTGTTAATTTTTCGGATTTTTGTATTTTACATTGCTTATCAATAATAAAAATTTTATTATATTCTTTTCCAAAAATAGCATTTTCTTTTTCTATTAAATTAGCTATGATCATATCTAGTTGTTTTTCTTCAAGTTTTTTTGTAGCATTCGGAATTAAGTTTTTTGTCTCTGCAGCAAATCCAATAACCAATGTTGGTCTTTTTTTATTTTGGCTTACAAATTTGATTATATCAGGATTAGTTTCTAATTTAAAAAAAATATCTTTATTTTTTTTAAGTTTATCATTTTTAGGCAGCTTTTTATTTTTCAAGGTATAAGGAATTAATTTCCAGTCACAAACTGCTGCACTACTAATAAAAATATCGCAATCAATATTATTTTCCACTTGTGACAGCATTTCTTCAGCAGATACAACTTCTATAAATTTATTTACATTTGGTTTATTAATGTTTGTTGGTCCACTTATCAGAGTTACATGTGCACCAAGTTTTAAAAATTCTTCAGCTAATGCATAACCTTGTTTTCCTGAGGAGTTATTAGAGACATATCTTATAGGATCAATTTTTTCTTGAGTTGGGCCTGCGGTTATTAGTATTTTTAATTTGCTCTCAAATCCTGTGTGCCTCTTTTCCTTTTTTTTCAAAAGATAGTTTCTAGTAAATGAAAATATTTCATTTATATCCGGTAGTCTGCCTTTGCCAACTTCGCCGCATGCCATTAAACCTGAATTTGGATTAATCAAATCAATATCTCTTTGTCTCAAAATTTTTAAATTATCCTGAGTAGCTTTATTTTCCCACATGTAAGGGTTCATTGAAGGGGCTATGAGTATCTTACTATCAGAAGCTAAAATAATATTTGATGCTAAATCATCTGCTATTCCATGAGTAATTTTAGCAACAAAATTAGCTGTACACGGAGCTACTAAGATTAAATCTTTATTTCTGGCTAAATTGATATGATTCATATTTTCCTCTTCTTCAGAAGAAAACAATTCTGTATAACATTTTTTATTTATTAAGCTTGTCACTACTAAGGGAGTAATAAATTTTTGAGCTGATTCTGTTAATACAACATCAATATCAAAATTATTATTATGATATAATCTTAATAATTCTAAAACTTTGTAACAGGACACACCCCCAGATATAATAACCAATATACTAAATTTTGATTTCTTTTTTAATGAGGTAATACGTGTATTACTTTCATATTCGGTGTAAGTAAGTAAATTTTTTTTTTTAAGTAATATATCTAATTTGTTCATATAAGACTTAGGAATTTTATTATTTTTTTTCCAATTAGATATTGTTGATGGATTTGTTTTAAGTAATTTTGAAACAGAGCCTGTGCCACCAAGTTTAAAAATTAATTCAGGTACATTTGTGAAATTATTCATAAAATATCAAATATTTTTTCAATATTCTATCAATTTTTTGAAATAATTCAACTAATTCTTTGGAAAAGAAACTTTTATCATTAATTTTTTCAAATAAAAAATCAAATCTCATATTATCGTTAATCCATTTTTCCATCAATGGTTCTGTAGTTTGCCAAATGTTTGCTTTTGGATTAATTTGCCTAGCAATGCCCTCTGCCATTATCATAGATTTTTGGAGCAGACAAAACTTAGCTTGAATCTTAATATTAAATTTTCTTGATAATGCAAGTATTTCACCAAATAAATGGCCCATTGAAATTTCACCAATTGGTTTATTTAGAATAGGTGTAGCCAGGATTCTAATTTCCTGTGTTAATTTGTATAGATCCGTATCTTTTTCAAGCATTCCATTTTCCTGATGAAGTTTTGCAATTTTATAAAATTTTTTGTTTAAAAGAAAATTAAAAAGTTTTGCTAGAAATTTTCTATCATTTAAATTTAGATACCCCATAATACCAAAATCTACAGCTATAATTTTTCCTGATTGGTTAATAAAAATATTTCCAGGATGTAAATCAGCATGAAAAAAACCATCTCTAAAAGTTTGATAGAAGAAAATCTCAGACGCAACAGTTGTTAATTTTTTTACATTTATATTAGTTTTCAAATTATTAATTTGGTCTATTCTTACGCCATCAATAAATTCACTAGTTAATAATTTTTTAGTTGTATATTCCCAATGAATTTTAGGTGTATCAAATAACTTATAATCGATAAAATTTTCACTAAGTTGTTCTGAGTTAGATGCTTCTAACCTGAGGTCTATTTCATCGAGTGAGCTATGAGCAAATGTTGCTATAATCTCTTTAAGACTTAATCTTTTACAGTTAGTTGAAAAAAATTCTAATATATTACCAATTCCATAAAAAAATTTAAAATCTTTAAATAGTGTTTGCTCAATGTTTGGTCTTAAAACTTTTATTGCTACTTTTTTACCATCCTTAAGTATGCCTTTATGGACTTGGGCCACAGAAGCAGCAGCTATAGGTTTTTTTTCAAAAAATTTGAAAATTTCATCAATTTTTTTATTTGTTTCCTCTTCTATAATCTTAATAGCAATAACATCAGAAAAAGGAGGTAGTTTATCTTGTAACAATATTAATCTATTAGTTATATTTAAACCAAATATATCTGGTCTAGTTGACAAAGCTTGTCCTAGTTTGACAAAGCCAGGCCCAATCTCTCCTAAATTATTCAGAAACTGACTATCAACTTTTTTTTCAAAAATAAATTTTAAAGTATTTAGAATCGGTTGATATTTTTTATTAATGATATCTAATCTTTTGATTTCTGTTAATAAACCGTTTCGAATTAGGATGTAAACTACAAATACAAATCTTGAGATAATTAGAGGATACTCATAAAATTTTGGGACGATTAGTTTAATATGTCTCATTAAAATTTCCAACCAGAATGAAGAGAAGCTATTCCTTTTAACAAATTCTTATATTTAACTCTTTCAAATTTGGATTTAATAAACATTGATGATAATTTATCTTGATCAGGAAACATTCTTATAGACTCTATTAAATATTTATATGCATCTTCATTATTTGTGATAATTTTTCCTAATTTTGGAATAATTTTGAATGACCATAAATCATAAAATTTTTTTACAATATCATCATTAACCACACTAAATTCCAAACAAATAAACCTGCCACCTGGTTTTAACACTCTATATATTTCATCAAGTGCTAATTGTCTGTTAGTTATATTTCTTAACCCAAAGGCTATTGTTATTCTATCATAAACATTATTTTTTATTGGAAGCTTTTCACAGTTTCCAACAATATAGTTTATTCTATTATCATCTGATATACCATTAACTAACATGTTATAATTGATGTCGATAATGTCTGCTGACTTTCCACCTGACTTTATAAAAAGCTTTGCTATATCTCCAGTTCCACCTGCAATGTCTAGTAAACATTGATTAGATTGTGGTGCAATCCAATTAATTAATTCTTGTTTCCATAATCTATGGAAACCCAAACTAGATAAATCATTCATTAAATCATATTTGGAAGATACAGAATCGAAAATATTATTTACTAACTTTTCTTTCCTATTTATGTTAACTTTCTTAAAACCAAAATCTATTTTTTCAGAACTTTTTTTCATTGTTAGATTATAAACAAAAATGCCGGAATTACCAGAAGTCGAAACATCAAAAAGATATATAGAACAATATTTGTTAAATGCAAAAATTTTAAAAATACAATGTTATGCATCTAAACTAAGATGGGAAATAAATCCTGATATAAAAAAAATATTCAATAATACTATAATTTTAAAAATTTACCGTATTGGAAAGTATATTTTGATAAATACATCAAACAAAAATACTTTAATTTTGCATCTCGGTATGAGCGGTTACTTAAGTATAAGTGAGACAGACTACAAAATAATTAAACATGATCATATTATTATAAATTTTAAGTGTATGACTGGTGAAAAAAAATGTCTAATATTTAATGATCAAAGAAGATTTGGTCATATAGATTTTCATTATACATCTCAATTGAAAAAACATTTTCTAATTAAACATCTCGGTATAGACGGTCTTAGTAAAAGTTTAAAATTTGATTTTTTGAATAAAATTTTTTTAAAAAAAACTTTAGTAATAAAAAATGCCCTATTAGATCAAAAAATTATATGTGGAATAGGAAATATTTATGCATCTGAAATCTTATTTTATTCAAAAATTCATCCTTTAAAAAAAGTTAAGGATCTATGTGATAATGAAATTAATTCACTATTACTTAGCATTAACAATATTCTTTCAAAAGCTGTTTTACATGGAGGAACAACTATAAAAGATTATAAACAACCAAATGGAAAAGTTGGATATTTCAAACAGAAATTAAAAGTTTATGGTAGAGAAAAATTAAAATGCTATAATTGTGGTAGTATTATTTTAAAGTTAAATATTAATAAAAGAGCAACATATATATGTCCAGGATGTCAAAAACACTAACTAATAAATTAAGCTTTTTTTTGTTATGTTTTGTTTTTTCATTTTACTCTGCAAGTCAGTCTGCAGACAATATTGATAATTCTAAAATTCAAAACTGGATAGAAAATATTCCTATTTTGTCGAGTTTAATTGAAAATAAAAGAGATGTAGTAGAATTTGATTCTTCTAATGGAAAAATAATTTCTATTTCTTTTGATACAAAAAATTTATCAAACAAACAAATTTTTTCATTTTATAGTGATTTTTTTGAAGAAAAAAAATGGATAAAGCATCTAACTGAAAATGTTTGGGAAACAAAAAGCAAAAGATTTAAGAAAAAGATTTTTAAAATAGAGAATTTAGAAGATAATATTTTAAAAATTAAAATAATAGTTGAAAACTTTTAACTTGACATTTTAAAACTTAAAATGTAGCTCTGTTCAAAAGGAACATTATGGCAAATCATAAATCAGCAAAAAAAAGAATAAGAAGAAATGATAAATTTCAATTAATAAATAAGGTCAGAAAAACTAGAGTTAGAACATTCATAAAAAAAGTTGAGAGTTTTATTGAAAAAAAGGATAAAAAAAACGCTCAAATAGCGTTTGTTGAAGCACAGCCTGAAATGCATAGATCTGTAGCTAAAGGTGTGTTTAAAAGAAACACCATCTCTAGAAAATTATCAAGATTATCAAATAAAATCAAATTCCTTAAATAATCTAATAATTTTATATATACAAACGATTCGCTAATTTAAAAGTGATTAATCTTTACTAGTTTAAATCAAGTACCCC
>CACNQW010000033.1 GCA_902622745.1 uncultured SAR116 cluster alpha proteobacterium | reverse complement strand
TTTTTCAGATTTGATAATTAATATTAAGGATACTAAAAATTATTCAAAGGTAAATAATAGTGATAGACTGACTGTAGAGGTTGTTTCTAAAGACCCTACCTACTTTATGAAATTAACAAAAGTTTTAACAAAAATAACTAATATTGGGATTGAAACAAGTTTTGGTGAGGAAAATAAAATATCTTTTTATGGAACTATTTCAGAATTTAATATATTAAAAGTTGCTAAAGAAATGATGCCAAATTACTATGACTTATTTGTAAATGATGCAAAATGGTCAAAAGGTGCTAAAGGAATTATCCAATTAATTTGTGCTATAGAAATTTACCAACAAATTATGAAGCGAATGAATTAAAATGAAATTAAAAAAACCAAAAGCTATTATTTTTGATTTAGATGACACTTTTTATAGTTATAAAGAGGCACATGCAATAGCATTAAAAAAAGTTCGATTAAAATTAAATAATGAGTTTGGAGTAAATGAAAAAATATTTACAAAATATTATGATTTAGAAAATAAGAATCTTAAAAAAATTCTTCAAAATACAGCTTCATCTCATAATAAATTTTTATATTTTAAAAAAATTTTGGAAAGATTAAAATTTACTCCTTATATAAGAATTGCAATTGAATTAAACAATTTATATTGGGAGGTGTTTTACAATGAGATGACGCCATTTCCATACTTAAAAGAATTTTTAATCGATGTAAAGCATTCTGATATTACTACAGGTGTGGTTACAAACTATGATGCATCCTATCAATTTAAAAAAATTTTAAATCTTGGTTTAGAAAATGAAATTGATTACCTGATTTCTAGCGAAGAGGTTGGTATTAATAAACCAAATAAAGAGCCTTTCCTAAAAACTATGGAATTACTAAATTTAAAAAAGGATGAAAGTTGGATGGTTGGTGACTCATTAAAACATGATATAGAGCCCGCAAAAAAAATAATGGAATCAACTACTTTTTTATATACTAACAGTAAGAAAAATATAACTAATAATAATATTGACTATTGCTTTTCAAGTTATTCTTTTATGAGAACAGTATTATCAAATTTGGGATAAACTAGAATGAACATGAAGTCTACATTCCAAAAACTTGCTAATTATATTAATAAAAATTCTAATTTAGTACAAGCTACGGGAGGAAATATCTCTTTTAAATATAATAAAGAAATTATGCGCATAAAGGCATCTGGAAAAAAAATAATAGATATTAATACTCAAGATGGATTTGTTGATGTTTATTATAAAAAAATAAGCAAACAAATTAGAAATAAAACTGATGTAGGAATGAATTTAGACTCTTATAAGCTAAATAAAGTTAAATCAAAAGTATCAATAGAAGTTTATTTTCATGCAATACTCGGGAAAATTGTTTTACACACTCATCCAGTTATGTTGAATTCAATTTTGGCCTCATATAATGCAAGGTCTTTAGTAAAATCTATATTTAATTCTGATAATTTTATAAAGTATGTAAAACCTGGATATGAATTAGGATTAGAAATAAAAAATAAAATTGCTAAAAACTCGTTAAGTCAACGAAACAATTCAGAGTTTTATTTACAAAATCATGGTTTAATACTTACTGGAGATGATGTAGATGCTATAATTAAACGTAGTGAAGAAATAGAAATGCTTTCACATAATTTTTTAAATTCTTTAAAAACTAAATTTAAAATTTATGAATTGCCTGAGTTGCTTGGTTCAAGTGAAAAATTGTTTAAATGCAAAAATAACAAAATTAAAAATTTTTTAAATATTATTCCTAATATTTTTGAAAAATCAACAAATCCAGATACAGTTATATTCTGCGGCCCAAAAATTTTTAATGTCATACCAAATACTATCCATTATGACTTAAAAACTTACTTTCAAAATTATAATTCAAAACCTAAAGTTTTTTTATATGATAAAAATTTTTATATTTTATCAAATAATAAAAAAAGTTTACAAATGATCGAAGAAGTTTTGCTAAGTCATTTGCAAATAACTTCAAATGTGTACAAAAAATTGAAACCATTATCAATGAAAGAATGTAAAGAATTAACCTCAAGAGATGATGAGAAATATAGATTAAATTTAATTTCAAAATTAAAATGAATTTAAATAAAAAATTTTTTTCTTTTACGATTAATTTTAATAGATTACTCCTGTTTATATACTTTATTTGTTTTGGATTTTATGGTGCTTTAGTTCCTGGTTCAGACATTTATGAATATAATAGTCTCTATCATTTAATATTTGAAATTTTAATAATTTCAATACCTGTAATATTCATATCATTTATTAGAAATCAAAATATATATACATTTAAAATTAAATTTCATAAAAGTTTTTTAATTTATTTTTTTTTATTCATCATTTTTTTTATTTTAAACTTATATCCTTTAGATTATGAATTATTTTCTGATGAACAAAGTTATGTTTTAATAGGTCATATACATTCAATTGAAATCACGAAAAATTTAGTTAATTTTTTACCTGATTTCCTGAACTTTAATATAATTGATATTGTTAGAATTTTTAGTCTATTAACCTGTGTTTTTATAATTATTAATTATTACTTTTTCCAAATTTTAAATCCTAAGTTATTTTTAATATATTTTTTGTTTTTTTTAATTGTATTTAGATTTTTCATTTTTATTTTGGGAGGCTTTATGTCGCCTCATCCTATAATTAATCATATTCCATTATTATTTTCAGGGGTTATTTTTGGATTTTCACCTATTGTGTTTAAGACTACTATAATGATTTTTTATTTTTTATTTATCGCAGTATTAAGCTCTAAAGCATTTAAAGGTGTTTATGAAAAATTTATTTTCACTATAATATTGCTTACGTTACCAAATATTGAATATCTGAAATATACAGTCGAGCCTGCTATTTGGACTTTTATTATTTTTTCAAGTATAGGAAGTATATTTATAGTAAAGAAAGAGATAAAAGATTTTTCTATTTTAATAATTTTAGCGGTTATCTTTTGCTTTTTAAGACAGCCATCTTTCTTAATATTAAGCTTAATATTTCTATTTCATATTTCTGAACATTTAAGATATAGTCTTCCAATTAAGTTTTCTTCTGTATTACAGTCATATTTACCATCTATTTTGTTTTTACCTTATTTAATAAATAGTATATTTCTGGGTACTGGATCTAATAGCAGTTTACTTAAAAACTCTCCATATAAACAATTTGACAATAATCTAATTTCATTTAAAGACATTTATGATAGTACATTTTCAATTATACCTGAAATTTATGTATCAATATTTATCTTATTTTTTGTATTAATTTTTATTAAAAATGTAAAACACTTAATTTTTTACGTAATATTTTTTTCTATTTTATTAATAGTTTATTTTTCTATAAATTCGCAACAATTAAACCTTGCAAAATATAAAATTGAGTATTTTCTGCCCTTTATTGTTTATTTTTGTGTTTTAATGGGTAGACATAAATCTCTGATAAAATATAGTTCATTAACTTTTGTATTAATTTTGAACATTTATTTTTACTTTAATCCTTTATGGAAAAAAGAAAATAAATTTCTATTACAATCAAAGCCAATTAGCTTCGCTGGTGTAATGTACAATGTAAGGCCAATTATAAAAGAAATAATAGAAGAAAAAGCACTAAACCAAATTTATTTTGATGGGATAAGCTATGATGCATATGAATTTTTTTCACAAAATATAACGATTCAAGATTATTTAAAAATTTTACAAAAGAATCTTAGAAAAAAAGATTTTTACGATGTAATGGAAGAAAACAAAAAAAATAATGAATTTGATTTTGTTATATTAGCTGCTACTTCTAATCAAAGGCAAAAAAGTAATTTTTTGAAATATAATGGTTGGGAGAAAGTAAAAGTACAATTTAACAAAAGGGACAATACTCAAGTCTTATTATTTAAAAAAATTGAAACAAAAAATTAAAATTATCTATAAATTTGGCGTATAGCCATAGAGTTTTTTAATATAAACGATTAATTTATCGCAAAAATTTTTATTAAGTATTGTTAGAGCAAATACATATAAGTAGAAAAATTTTGATCTGTCTAAATTAATTTTTCTGATTTCGTTTACATATTTTAAAAATGAAAATAATCCTTTATCTCTATGTATGGATAATGATGGATAAATATATTTAGACATATCCAATTGTATTTGTTTTGATACATTTATATTATGTTTATTATCTAAATAAGAGGAAATTTTACTAAAAGTTTTTAGAAAATTTATTGAAATATCAATAGTAGGCTCTCTTTTGATAAATTTTTTTAAATTACGGTCATACATCTTTTCATTAACGTCATGTCTTTTTTCTTTTGTTTGTTGTGTAAAAGGTACGTCTAAATATGCAGATTTATATTTTAAAACAACTTCTGACAAATAGTAAATTTGATTAAGGCCTGTATTTAATTCTCCATCAAACCTAGATGTAATGAAGGGTATAATTAATTTTCTTTTTATCATAAATCCGGCTATGTAAACACTGCGTCTAAAAAGTTTAACCAGTGTCTGTTCTGATGGTTCAAAATAACATGTTTTTTGAAAGTATTTAAAAGGTTCTTTATAACCATCTTCATGCAATAAATAATGTGATTTTAACACATAACATAGATCATTATTTTTCTTAAGGAATTCAGAAACTTTTTTTAGGGAGCCTTCTACAAAAGTGTCATCATCACCCATAAAAACAATCCATTCACCACTACAGTTAGTTACAAGTTTATTTAAATTTTTATCATATCCTTGATTTGTTTCGCTTTTTAGAAGTTTTACCTTATGTTTTTTGAATTGTGACACTTTACTTTGAATTTCATGAAATCGAGGGCTACAGTCATCGCTTACTATAATCTCTAAATCATTAAAAAAATCAATTGAATTTAACAAATCATTTAATTGGTCAGGCCTATTGTAGCTTAATATACATATCGAAATAAAAGGCAATTTTTATCCTAAAAAAAAATTAAAATGTTACTATAATTAATTTTTTTTAAAATTCAATTGTCTTATTTCTTTAAATTTGAGCAATAAGTTACTTTATCCATTCTAACTACAAAAAGTCTAATTTTTATAAGCATCTATTGAATATAGAATATAAAGTGGTATAAGTTTTATAGTTAAATTATGTGGGTAAGGTAATTTAATACTATGATTAATTTAAAAACTATAAAAAATGCATCCAATGGATGGGAAAAGGCCAAACCATTTCCACATTTTGTGATTGATAATTTTTTTGATAAAGATGTAGCATTATCCCTTGAAAAAGATTTTCCTGATTTTGATGATGAAGTGTGGCATGAATATGGGAATGCAATAGAAGTTAAAAAAGTGTGTAACAATTGGAATGTTTTTCCAACATTGACCTATAAAGTATTTAATTTTCTAAATTCTGAAAAATTTGTAAAAGAACTTTCAATTTTTTTATTTGGATCTGATCTATTGATTCCGGACCCTGGATTAAATGGTGGAGGATGGCATATTCATAAACAAGGTGGAAAATTAAATACGCACCTTGACTATTCTTTACATCCCAAACTTGTTTTACAAAGAAAAATAAACATCATTATTTATTTAAATTCCTGTTGGGAAAAAAATTGGGGTGGAAATTTAGGTTTATGGAGTAATGAGAGTTCAAAATTTCCTGGAGATTTAAAAAAAGAAATAGAACCAATTTTTAATCGTGCAGTAATTTTTGATACAACATGTAATAGTTGGCATGGTCTTCCTAACCCAATAAATTGTCCTAAAGAACAATTAAGAAAAAGCTTAGCTATTTATTATTTAATTGAACCTTCTGAAAATGTTGATATTCGGGGAAAGGCTTTATTTGCCCCTACAGAAGAACAAAAGAGTGATAAATCTGTTTTAGATTTAATTAAAAAAAGATCTAGCGTAAATACTGCATCAAGTGTCTACAAAAAAAATTAAGGATTAGTAAAATCGTATAATATAATTTGAATGAATTGGAATGATTAATATAAACAAACTTTTTTTGAGTGTTAATGCAACCTTAAAAATATTATGCTAAATTGAGTATTAATCAAATTAGAAAATATTTAAATTTTAAGCCAAAATATATCATGAATAAAAATACAATTTTTAATAATAAAATTCTTTTAATAACAGGTGGTACAGGATCATTTGGAAATGCAATGGTAAGAAAGCTTTTAAATTCAAATATAGAAGAAATAAGAATTTTAAGTAGAGATGAACAAAAACAAGATCAAATGAGAAAATTTTATAGAAATAATAAACTTAAATTTTACATAGGTGATGTAAGAGATATAAAAAGTTTTGAAGATGCAGTTAAAGGTTCAAATTATGTTTTTCATGCTGCTGCATTAAAACAAGTACCCTCTTGTGAATTTTTTCCATTAGAAGCTATTAAAACAAACGTCATTGGAACCGAAAATATTTTAGATACTTCTATTAAATTTGACGTAGAAAAAGTCATTTGTCTGAGTACTGATAAGGCAGTATATCCAATAAATGTAATGGGTATGACAAAGAGCTTAATGGAAAAAATCACAGTTGCCAAGTCAAGGCTTACTAAAAATACTATAATGTGTGCGACTAGGTATGGAAATGTAATTGCATCTAGGGGGTCTGTTATTCCACTTTTTGTAGATCAAATAAAGAAAAATTTACCAATTACTATAACAAACCCAAAAATGACAAGATTTATAATGTCGTTAGACGATGCAATAGAACTAGTATTGTTTGCGTTTTTAAATGGTAAATCTGGTGATATTTATGTAAAAAAATCTCCTTCTGCATCTATTGAAATGATAGTTAATGTACTGAAAAATATAATGAACAAGCCAAATTTAAAAGAAACTATTATTGGCACAAGACATGGGGAAAAACATTATGAAGTTTTAATGAGTAAAGAGGAAATACAAAAGTCAAAAGAATTAGATGATTATTTTAAAATTCCTACGGACAATAGAACTTTAGATTATGACTTGTATTTTGAAAAAGGCCAAGTTGTAAAAGAACAACTTAACGAATACAATTCAAATAATGCCCATAACTTAAATTTTTTAGAATTAAAAGATTATTTATTGAAAAATAAAGACCTTAATAAACTTTTAAAAAATGATTTAGAAAATTGAAAAATATACTAATCACAGGTTCAAGCGGTTTTATTGGGCAAAATTTATGCGCTTATCTAGAATTTTTAGATGGTATAAAAATTATAAGATGTAATAAAGATAATTTTGTAAAAGTTTTAGAAACAAATATAAAAGATATTGATTTTATTTTTCATCTTGCTGGAACTAACAGATCAAATTATGAGAATGATTATTTAGAAAATAATGTAAATAACACAGAGCTTTTAACAAATTTTCTGCAAAAAGCTAATAATAAAGCGCCAATTATCTTCGCCTCAAGCGTACAAGTTAACAATTTTTCAATTTACTCTCAAACCAAAAAAAAAGCTGAAGATATACTGATTAAACATTCAAAAAAAAATAAATCAAAAATATCAATTTTTAGATTACCTAATGTTTTTGGGAAATGGTCTAAACCAAATTATAACTCATTTATATCTACCGTTATTAATAATGTTATAAATAATAAGACAACTGATATTTGGGACGGAGATAAAAACATTGAATTATTATATATTGATGATTTAATCAAACTTCTGGAAAAAAGTATTTTTGATTATAATGAATTCCCTACTTATCTTGAGGATTTTTACATTGAAAAAGATTGTCCAAATAATATTCATAAAAAAATACTAACCTTTAATAGAGAAAGACAGAGTCAATATTTTAATTTAAATTTAAATTCATTTGATAAAAAATTATATTCAACATATTTATCTTTTCTTGAAATTAAAAAATGTATATTTCCTATCAAAAGTAACGTTGATAAAAGAGGTGATTTTATTGAATTTGTAAAATCTCCATTAATTGGTCAAGTTTCTGGATTTTATTCAAATCAAAATATTTCTCGAGGCAATCATTTTCACCACACAAAGGTTGAGCGATTTTTAATTTTGTCTGGAAAAGCTAAATTTAATTTCAAACACTTTCTGACTGGAGATGAATATGAAAAAATTGTTACCTATGATAAACCTAGTATTGTTGAAACTTTTCCAGGATGGATTCATACTATTCATAATGTAGGTAATAATTTATTATCAGGTGTTATATGGGCTAATGAAATATTTGATAAGACTAGGCCAGACACATATTTAGAAGGAGAAATCTAAATGTCATTAAAAATAGCTACAATTCTTGGAACTAGACCAGAAATAATTAGATTGTCACGGATTATAAATTTATTTAATAAGGCTTCAGATCATATTCTTATCCATACTGGCCAAAATTTTGCAAATGAGCTAAATCAAATTTTTTTTGATGATTTAGATATTAAGAAACCAAATTTTCACTTGAATTGTTCAAGTACAAATAGTGTATTTACAATTTCAAAAATTTTAAAAGAAACATACAAAATTTTAAAAAAAATAAAACCTGATGCAGTTTTTTATCTTAGGTGATACAAATAGTGCATTATCTGCCTATTCAGCGAAGAGATTAAAAATTCCTATTTTTCATTATGAAGCAGGAAATAGATGTTTTGATGACAGAGTTCCAGAGGAAATAAATCGTAGGTTAGTAGATCATATCGCAGATATAAACATAACTTATAGTTCAATATCGAAAGAGTATCTTTTGAGAGAAGGTTGTCAACCTGATAAAGTTATTAAAGTAGGGAGTCCTTTATATGAGGTTTACAATCATTATAAATTTAAAGTTGAAAAGTCTAAAATTTTAAAAAAGTTAAGAGTACAAATGGGCAAATACTTTTTAATTAGTTGTCATCGAGAGGAAAACTTAGACTCTGACGGTAAATTTAAAGAATTTAAAAATACAATTCAACAACTTCATAAATTTTTCAAAAAAAAAATTATAATTACAACTCATCCAAGAACTAAGATTAAGTTTAAAAATAACTTTTCTGTATTTCATAAAGACATTATGTTTTGTGATCCATTCTCATTCACTGATTATTGTCAATTACAATTGAATGCTTTTACAGTAATCTCAGATAGCGGATCTATTGCTGAAGAATCGTCAATTCTAGGTATTAACTCAATACATATTAGAGATGCTCATGAAAGACCAGAAGCAATTGAAAAGTCTCCAATTGTTCTATCATCAATGAATTTTGAAGATATTAAAAATAGAATTCTTCTATTACAGAATAAAAATATTATGAGTTTAAAAAATTATAATAAGGTCTCTGATTATAGTGAGGAATATGTTTCTGAAAAAATTTTAAAAATTATATTTTCTTATACGGATTATGTTAATAGGGAGGTTTGGAAAAAATTTTAATGAAAATTTTAATTGTTAGTCAATATTTTTGGCCTGAAAATTTTAGAATTAATGATTTGGTTTTTGAATTAAAAAAGAGAAAACATAATATCACTGTCTTGACCGGAATACCATCTTATCCAAGTAGAGAAAAGTTTACTCAACAAGAAATTAAAAAAAAATTTGAAGACATTGATTTGATTAGAGTTCCTTTATTTGAAAGAGGCAATAATAATTTTACCTTAATGCTAAATTATATTTCCTTTTTTTTATCAGGATTACTTTTTGGAATTTTTAAATTAAAAAATAAACACTTTGATATTATTTTTGTGTTCCAACCATCTCCAATTTTCCCTGTATTATTAGGTGTTATTATTGGCAGAATTAAAAGTTGTAAGGTATGTTCTTGGATATTAGACTTATGGCCTGAAACTCTAAATTCGATGGGGTATTTAAAAAATAAATGGTTAAAAAGTATTGGCTTAATTTTTTCAAACTTTGTTTATGGGAAAGTTACACTTCTTCTTACACAATCATCTTCAATGAAAAATTATTTAAAGCAACGATTGCCACAAAATAATATTCAACTGTTATCAAATTGGGTTGAAAAAGAATTTGCTAATCTTAAGCCTCCAGAAATAAGAAAAGATGTAAAGAAGATATTTTTTACAGGAAATATTGGCAAGGCTCAAGATTTTGAATCATTGATTAAATGCTTTAGCATATTAAAAAATGAAGATGTTTCATTGGAAATTTTAGGAGATGGTAAACATAAAAATAAAATTATAAAATTGATTGAAACGAACAATTTACAAAATAAGGTTATATTCAAAAATCCAGTTTCACTTAGCATGTTACCAAAATTTGTTAAAAAAGCTGATGCGATGATTTTTTCTTTGAACAATAACGAAATTTTTGAGATTACAATTCCTGGAAAATTTCAAAGTTATTTGGCTTTTGGGCTTCCAATAATTGGGATGATAAATGGTGAAAGTGCCGAATTAATACGAAATCATAATGTTGGTTTCTGTGTTGATGCAGGTGATTATAAAAATTTAGCAAAAAAGATTATTTGTCTTTCAAACTCCTCAGTTAAAGTAAGAAGAGAAATGTCAGAAAATGCCCAAAGATTAGCTAAAACTTTTTATAGCAGACAACATATTTTAGATAATCTTGAAAAACAATTGAATAGATTAAAAAGTTAATGTGTTTAATACAGGGAAAGAAATTTAATTATTTAATCAAAAGGTTTTTTGATATTTTCTTTTCATTTCTATTTCTTACATTGTTGCTACCATTTATTTTTTTAATAGCAATTCTAATTAAAGTTGATTCAAAAGGCCCTATTTTATTCTGGTCAAAAAGATTTGGAGCAAATAAAGATCTTTTTTATATGCCAAAATTCAGGTCTATGAAAAATGAAACCCCTGTAATTGACACGCAAAATTTAAAAAACTCTTCAAATTATGTTACAAAATTTGGAAAATTTTTAAGAAATACAAGTATTGACGAAATCCCTCAACTTTTTTCTGTTCTTAAAGGTGATATGTCATTGGTTGGACCTCGTCCAGCTCTTTATACTCAAAATAACTTAATTCAACTAAGAGAAAAACATGATATAAATGTTTTAAAACCAGGGATAACAGGTTTAGCTCAAATTAATGGTAGAGATAATATTACTTTAAATGAAAAGGTTGGATATGACAGAGAATATCTTAAAAATCAAAATTTTTGTTTTGATATTAGAATTTTATTCAATACAATTTATGGTTTAAAATGGCTAAAAGATATTTCCCATTAAATAGAATATTGTTAATAGTATTAGAAAAAATTTTGAATTCTAATCGAAAAATTAAATATATGATAGCTTTTACAATAGATTCTTGCTTCTTATATTTATCCTTGCTTTTAGCTTTTTACTTAAGGTTAGGAAATTTAAATTTCTCATTGAAATTATATGATCACATTTTTGTGTCATCAATCATAATATTTTTATCATTCTGGTTTTTATTAAAAATTTATAGACATATACTTAGATCATCTGGATCCGCAACATACATTACTTTTCTTAGATTTATATTTTTTTATGCTTTAATTTATATTGCTACAACTTTTATTTTTAGATTTGAAGGAGTTCCTCGAACTGTTAGTATAATTCAACCATTTATATTATATTTTGCATTAATTGGATGGAGATATATTTTTAAAACTTCATTAAATTCATTAATTAGAGGTGATAGGAGCTCTTATTTATTTAATGTTCTAGTTTTTTCAAATATAGATTTTGCTAATCAGGCAGTTAAAGCATTAGAAACAAGTGAAAACTATAAAGTAATTAATATTATAAATGATAAGAAATCTAATGATGGGCAGTATATTGATAATATTAAGGTGATTAATATTGACAAAATTAAAACTATTTTAACTAAACAAAATATCGATTTGATTTTTTTTATTGATAAAGGAATTGATAATTTAAATAAAATCGAAATAGTAAAGAAACTTGAATTAAGTAAAGTCCCTATTAAAATCATTTCAAATTTTGATCAATATCTAACAAATTTTTTAGATCAAAATAATGAAGATGATAGTTATATTGAAAATTTATTAGAAAGAGAGACTGTTTTTGATTTAAATAAAAATGTAAGAAATTCTTTAAATGAAATTATTCTAATTACAGGTGCAGGCGGATCAATTGGCCAAGAATTAGTTGTCCAATTGTTGCATAAAAATGTTAGAAAACTTATTTTATTGGATCAAAGCGAGTATGGGCTTTATCAAACTTTGGAAAGAGTAAATAATTTTAAAAAAATAAATAAAAACCTCAATTCTATTGTAGAAGTAGTTTTGGGGTCTATAACAAGTTCATTTTTTGTAAGAGAAACTATATCAAAATTTAAACCAACATTAGTTTATCACGCTGCGGCATATAAGCATGTCCCTATGGTAGAAGAAAACCCAATTCAAAGTTATATAAATAATGTCATTGGTACAAAAATGCTACTAGATTTTTGCTATAAATTTAATATCAAAAAATTTGTTTTAATTAGTTCTGATAAAGCTGTTAGACCAGCAAATATTATGGGTAAGACTAAGAGAGTTTCTGAATTAATTGTTCAAGCTTATTCAAGAAGAAATAAAAATATAAAATACATGATAGTTCGCTTTGGGAACGTACTAAATTCTTCTGGATCAGTCATTCCAAAATTTAAATCACAAATAAAAGCAGGAGGTCCAGTAACTGTCACTCATCCCGATGTTACACGTTATTTTATGACAATTAGTGAGGCGGTTGATTTAGTTATAGCGGCATCAGTTATAGGAAAAGGAAAGGAAGTATTTATATTAGATATGGGAAGTCCAGTAAAAATTTTTGATCTAGCAAAAAAAATAATTGAAATTGAAACTAAATTTACAAAAAGACCTATTCAGATAAAATTTACAGGATTAAGACCTGGTGAAAAAATGTTCGAAGAATTATCAATTTCAGGAAAAACAATTAAAACTAAAATTCCAAAATTAATGAAAGTTGAGGAACCATTTCTAGATTATGAAAACTT
>CACNQW010000032.1 GCA_902622745.1 uncultured SAR116 cluster alpha proteobacterium | reverse complement strand
AATTATAAATTTAGGTGGTCTTTCCGCTCATATTGGAGCTATTGGAAGATCACATGTAGTAACTTCTAAACTCGCTGTAATTGGTTTTACTCGTGCTTTAGCAACAGAATATGCTGGTACGGGCATTACAGTGAATTGCGTTGTTCCAGGATTAATTGATACTGTAAGAGGTAAATCTGCCGGACAAGGATTAGTACACCCTACTCATTCGGATCCACCTATTGGAAGAAAAGGGAAACCTATTGAAGTTGCAAAAATGATTAAGAATTTATGCGATGAAAATTCAGACTTCATTAATGGACAAACTATTCATGTGAATGGTGGAAGTTTTTTTTGTTAATTACTTGCTAGCTCTAATTGCTGCTTCGGATTGGTGATCTCCATGTTCATCCCAGTAAGGAACCGATCCATATGTTTTTACCAAAAAGTCTAGAAACGCTCTAACTTTAGGCGAAAGATGTTTGCCACTTGGGTATACAGCATAAATCGGAATATCTTCTTGAAGAAAATTTTCTAATAAAGATGTTAATGTTCCTGCAGCTATATGTCTACCAACAACAAATCTAGACAACATGCATATACCACCATTGTTGATACATGATCTCAAGATTGCATCACCATGATTTAATTGCAACCTACCTTTAGCTGTAAAAACTTTAGGCTTATTATCTACTAAGAAATGCCATTCATTGTAAGGACTTCCAAGTTGAAAAGAAATAATATCATGCTTATCTAAATCATCAGGATGTATTGGCTTACCCTTTTTTTTCAGATAATCAGGTGAAGCTACCATTGCTCTTGGATTAGAAGCAAGCTTTCTTGAAATTAGAGATGAGTCCCTCATTAAAGCAATTCTGATTGCAAGATCAATATTATTCTCAACTAGATTTAGCTCATTATCAGAGATTATCATTTCAACTTCAACATCTGGATACATTTCTCTAAAAATAGGCAAATGAGGAGAAATATGTCTATATGAAAAAGTGCTAGGTGCTGTTATTCTTAAGTGTCCCCTAGGAGCATTAGTTACACTTGAAACTGCTGCCTCTGCTTCTTCAACATCACCTATAATTCTTCTAGCTCTATCAAGATAAGCATGTCCGACTTCAGTTAGAGAAACTGATCTAGTTGTACGGGTTAACAATCTTGCACCAAGTCTATCTTCAAGAGCAGATAAATTTTTAGACATTACAGATGGAGATAAATTTAAATCTCTTCCAGCACTTGCCATAGAACCCTTATCAGCTACTGTAACAAAAACTCTCATCATTGAAATTAAGTCCATATAAACTCACAAATAAATTTATTAGAAGTATATAATACTTTAGATAAAACTTGAAATTCTTAAATTAATTGCGTATCAAAAAGATGCATACGGCGTGTAATTTTTAATCATTCACCATAATGTGGAGGGGTGGCCGAGTGGCTGAAGGCGCCGGTTTGCTAAATCGTTAGGGGAAGAAATTCCTCTCGGGGGTTCGAATCCCCCTCCCTCCGCCAATAATTATGCTTAAACGATTGATTTTGTTATATATATTTTTTTAAATATTATCTTACCCACAATTTTACCCACAACAAAAATATAATATTAAGCATAAATTTGCTCTGGGGGTTACTGCACCTTTTCCCCAATCAAAATTAGTTAATGGTCAAAGGGTAGTCTGCCCATTGACAGTAATCCATTGAACTCTGACCAGGGTTCAATGATAGGTTCTTGATGTGTCATATAAGATTTTTTTTTACATTCATCGAGATTTTTATTTATAACAATTACTATTAGATAATAAATTTATTTGTAAACAAAATATTTTAATTTTATTTTAAAACAATGAAAAAAAATTTCTTACTAAATATTAATGTAATTAAAGCATATTTAGTACATTTGTTGACTGGAACTGGTATTTTAATGAGTTTTTTTTCAATAATTTCAATAATAAATGAAGAAAAACTTTTAACCTTTTTATTTCTTATTATTGCATTGTTTATAGACGTTATTGATGGAAATTTAGCTAGAAAATACAATGTTAAAAAATTTTGTCCAAATGTTGATGGCTTAATGCTAGACAGCATAGTCGATTATATAAACTACGTATTCATACCGTGTATAATTATTTATAAATTCAATTATGTGCCTGAACAATTTGTAATTATTTTGCCGATACTAATATTAAGTATTTCTTTATTTTCATTTTCTTATTTAAAGGTAATGACTGAAAATTATTTGTATATAGGATTTCCTTCTATTTGGAATGTTATCATTATTTATTTATCGATTTTAGATTTAAACGTTTGGAATAACTTATTTATACTTGTAATTTTAATAATATTAAAGGTAATTCCTATTAAAGTAATTCATCCTATGAGGTATAAATATCATAAAATAAAAAATTCTATAATTGCTATCGGTTTAATATTTATATCACTTATTTTACTTTTGAATTCATTAAACATAAATTTTTTAGATGAATTTAAATCAATGTTTGAAATTATTTGGTATGTTTTAAACGCATATTTCATAATGTTTGTAATATGGATAAACTTAAATTTTAAAAAAAGATTAAGCTGATTTTAAAAACTTTTTACAGCTTTTACCATTGACTTTAATTTTTCAAATACAATGTCTTCGTCAACATTACCATAACCTGCAAAAGTACCAAAACCACAGTCTGATCCAGCTAAAACTCTTTCTTTGCCAACAATATTGACAAATTTTTCTAGTCTTTGGCAAATTAACTCTGGATGCTCAACAAAGTTACTTGTAGAATCTACTACACCTGGTATTAAAATTTTTGTTTCAGGTATCTTACTTTTCAAGTCATTAAATATTTTCCATTCATGAGCATGTCTAGGATTAGAAGATTCAAATAAAATATAATTACCTCTAAAAGACATTATAACTTCAAAAATTTCACTAATTGATATATCATCAATATGGGGACCTTCATAATTTCCCCAACACACATGCATTCGTAACATACTTGGATCAATTTTACGAAGACTATGATTTAAAATTTCCATATTTTCATTTGCAATTTTTATAAATTCTCTGTCACTCAATTCTGAGAAAATCATGTGTCTTGACAAAGCTAGGTCTGGACAATCTAATTGTAAGTATAATCCTGAATTTGCAATAAGATTAAATTCTTTTTCCATAGCTTCAGATATAGCTACAAGATATTCAGTTCTTGTTTTGTAAAAGGAATTAGCAAGAAATAATGATATGACACCTGGTGAAGCTGAATTCATAAATCCTTTAGACAAATTATTTTTTTTCATAGCGTTTTTAAAATTTTTAATATCAACAATAAGTTCACTGTCACCTTTAGAAGAAATTTTAGAAACACAACAAGGTCTTGAATAAGTTGGTGTTCCGCCACTTTCGGCTAATTTCTTTAAATAGCCAGGAAATCTTTTGAGATCTGATGGTGCATTTCTAGGACTATCACCTGCAAATCCATTATATCTATCTTTCACATAGGTTGCATAAGAAATTTTTGACATCTCCCCATCTGATATAATATCAATCCCAACTTCTTTTTGTTTTTTTACAATGTCAAAAACTGAGTCTTTTACAACTTTATTAAATGTGTCCTTATCATAAATTTCATTATTTTCTTTTTTAAAAAGAAGGTCAGATAATTTTTTGCTTCTAGGCAATGATCCAACGTGAGTTGTTAAAATTGTCATTAAGCAGTTCTTATATGAGTTGCTCCTGCAGGATCATCTGTAGGAATTACTTGATACATTGAAGACATATATGGTTTGGTTGTTTTAAGATTGAATTGTGTATTTTTTGGAACTGAAAATGTATCACCAGGATTTAAAGTTAAATTAAACATATCTGCCTCTATGTTCCAACAGCCTTCAACAGGCATTAATACAGTATCTCTATCAGAAAAATTTTTAATTTTATTTGTACATTTCTCAGATATGAAATTTACTTCAAAACCTGGTTTATCATAAATAACACCATGCTCTCCAATAACTGAAACAAAGTTTCGTTTTGATAAGGAATATAAATCAAAATATCTCGCCACATAAAATGGGGTTATTTCACTAGCTTCTATCTCAGGAAATTGTGACAATTCTTGTTTTGTTAAAGTAGGCATTTCTTTTTCGTCATGAGGCAAATTTTGACCTGTTTTAGTATCATAAATTTTACCCTTTTCAGACAAAATTAGACCATGTTGTTTGGCGTCATTTAAAACTTGTGGTGCCCAAATCACTCCCCCACCAGCATCATCTCCACCTAATACAGCCATTAGCATGCCATATGTTTCGCCTATATTCTCAAAACCTCTAAAAATACCTGTAGGAATATTAAATATATCTCCTTTTTCAAGAATAACTTCACCAGCATCACCATTAATTCCCCAAAAAAATCTCCATTTGCCAAATAAAACAAAGAATACTTCAGCTGTCCTGTGACTGTGAAGTGAATTATTACATTTAGGAGGTTGGCCAGCAGCTCCAATATTAAAACCATGAGGTATATTAATATGAACGTGTTGGTCAGGATTTTCAGAAACTCCTGCACCAATAATTGTAAAATTTTCTTTTAAATTAGATCCAGGTGTATGAGCATCAATAAAAGCAGTTTTGCAAGGCACTAATTCGCCAAATCTTACCAGTCTATCTTTAATATTAAAGTTTTTCATTGTTAACAGTATAATTAAAGTAATATCTGTTTCCAAATAGATATTTCATCAAAAATAATATATTCCCTTATTATTCCAGTTTTTCCAAATTCAACATGAGATATGCCAGCAATTTCAATATTCTTTTGCGATGGAGATCCATAATATCCTTTGTTCAAATGCTTTCCCTTAATTGTCCACCTAATGGCAACTCGGGGGGATAACAAAGGTTCTGTTATTCCAGAAAAAAAATGTATGATCAATTCTAACTTTTCAAAACAATTCAAAAAATCTGACCATATTTTTTTTATTTGTTCATATGAATAATTTATTTTGTTTCCTGGCCAGAAAGTTTGAGCAGATCTCTCATAGTGTTTTTTTATTAAATTAAAATCTTTATCAATTAATTTTTTAAAATACGAAATATAATTTTTAGTAAATTCATTAGAATTATTTGTAATAAGATTCTTACCTTCAAAAGCATTTGAAATAGAATTCAAACATCTTTTATTAAAAAACTTTTCTTTAATTTTCATTTTAACAAATTTTTTTGTAGTAAATCCTAGTTGATTTAAAATAGCACTTTCATCTCTAACTATCCATTCTTCAACAACCTCGTTATCTACAATAAAACAATCAGCAATAACTCTATAAATAACATTTTTTCCTGTTGATTTTCCGTAAAAACCATTGCCTTCATGCGTTGCTGTAGATAGAATTCTGTGAGAACTTAAAATGCCGTTTTTTTTATCTCCAGACCAAATAACATCTTCTCCAATTAATTGTCTGTTAGGAAATTGATTTAAAGTATCTTTTGTAGAATTGATTACGTCATTACATTTGTACGTTGTGCTCCTAGGGGACCTTACAATAACATCTTTTTTATAGTAATCATAAATAGAATTAATCTTTTTATTTTCCCAAATTTCTTCAGTTATTCCATAAATAAATTTTTCAACTTCTAAATCTTTTCCAATTTGGAATTTATTATTTTTTATCAAAGCTTTCCCAACCCTCGCCGTTAAATATATCAAAGCCTAATTGTTTTAAAACTCCAGGAAAATCAACCATAACCCAATTATTAACTATTTTTTTGTTTTTCACATTCCAAAAATCCATATACCTAATTTCAACTTTTTTATTTGTAGGCTTTATACCCATGAATTTACCGGTATGAAATGCTTCTTGTCTGCCAAAAGAAGCACCCCATTCTCCAACAACTATTCTAGCTTCATCAATACATACTTTATTTGAGAAAGCTTTTTGAAAAGGTACTTGCCAATTATTTTGAAATTCTTTCAACCCTTTTTTAGTTCCGCACCCATAATTTCCAAACCAGTTAAATGTTGATGAAAAAAATTCTCCAATATCTTCTATTCTATGTTCATTTAAAGCAGCAACCATTTTTTCTAAAACTTTTTCCGTTTCTTTGGTTTTAGACAGATTATTGTTTTTAGTTAATTTTGATTGAATTATTTTTTTTTTCATAATTTTTTATCCTTTTACAGCACCCTGTGTAAGACCACTGACTATTTTTTTTTGAAAAAACATTACAAGTATGAAAAGTGGAACAGTAGCTGAAACAACAGCTGCAACTGCAAACATTACATTTCCTTCTGTATAAGTTGTTCCTAAAAAAGCAGCAATTTTTGGTATCATAGTTCTATTTTCATCAGATAATAACATAGCAGTTACCGCAAAATCATTATAGGCTAACAAGAAACTAAATAATCCTGTCGTTATTACGCCAGGCCACATTACAGGAATAATAACGTGTCTAAATGCCTGAAATTGTGAGCATCCGTCTACCTTTGCACTTTCATCAAGTTCTTTAGGTATATTTTGAAAAAAAGAATGTAACATCCAAAGTGTAAAGGGCTGATTAATTGATACGAGTACAATTATAGTTGTTGGTAATATCCCCCAGATATTCCATTCAAAAAAAGGCGGAAGGTATCCAGCTACAAGAGTAATTGGAGGCATTGCTCTAAAAATAAGTGCTGTTATTAAAAGCCAAAAAGTATATTTATAATTTGATCTAGACAAAGCATAAGCCCCTAACGTTCCAATTGTTAAAGAAGTTAAGACAACAAAAAAACAAACTATGCCTGAGTTTACAAAAGATCTCCAAAATTCCTCTTGGACCCAAGCTCCTTCATAACCAGCTCCCGTAAACTGAGAGTTATAAGTATCAAGAGTATTCTTTCCAGTCACTGCGTTGTACCAATTAGAGATAGAAAAAAAATCAAGTTCTACTTTAAAAGACCCCCAAAATGTCCAAAAAAAAGGGAAAGAGGCTAAAAAAACCCAAATGATGATAAATGAGTAAATTAATGTTGAAAATCTATTTGAACTAGTCTTTTTCATTTTTTAAACTTAAAATCCTTCCAGGTTCTTATTAAAACCGGTGAAAGCAAAATAATTACCCCTATAATCGTCAATATGGAGCTTGTAGCTGCGGCTGAAAGCTGTCTTGTTTCACCACCTAAGTCGTTAAAAATAATCCAGCTTAATGAGGTTGCGTGCGCTTCTGCGCTAAAACCAACAATAGGTTCAAATACCCGAAAATTGTCCATTAATTGCATAAGTGTAACGAATGTAATTAAAGGCATTAAATGGGGAATAATAATGTAGATTACTTCTTCAAATTTATTGGCGCCATCAATCTTTGCAGATTCAAGTTGATCTTTTGGTACAGTTTGGAGTCCTGCATAAAAAACTATGAAAGAAAATGGGATTGCGTGCCATACACCATACACGATTAACATTATCCAAGTTAATGAAGTTGAAGCTTTCAGAGATAAGTTAGGATCATCAAACAACCATTGGATTAAGTTTCCAATTATACCTCGTGAGTCAATCATCCAAAATAATATTATTGAACCTATAAGAGGAGTTACAATCATAGGTAAAAGAGAAAAAAAAATTACTATCCCTCTTAATTTTTTACTTATTGAATTTACACCTAAAGCAATCAATAAACCAAGTAAAAGCATTATGGGTGTAACTGTGAATGTAAAAGTAAGTGTAAAAAAAACAGCTTTATAAAATGGAAGATTACTTAAGGATTGTACAAATGAGAAAATATTTTCAGAATTTTCCCATATAAGTTTAAAATTTTCAATCGCCAGGTGTCCTCTATCAAAATAAATATCTAATCCTACAAATTTACCCAAAGGCTCCGACTGGTTTAGATTTTTTGTTGCTTCGTGGTCAATTGATGTAACTTTTTTGCATCCAAATGGGTCACAATTTTCAACTGTAATTAGTACATTTTCGTGAGGCGTGTGGACTGATTGTAAAACAACAGAAATAATTGGTAAAAAAATAAAGATCAACATTGCCAAAAACGTTGGCAATATAAACCAGAAAAAAGTTTTGTGCTTCATAATTCAAAACTAGAGAGAACATGTCTCTCTAGTTGATTGAATTTTATTTTATAAAAAACCTTTTTCTTTTGCAGCTGCACGATATGCATCCTCTATATCAGACAAAGTTTTTTTAGCGTTTTCCTTACCTTGCATAAAATCTGCAATTTCTGCACCTATAGCTGAATGCATTAGACCAGCATACGGAAGCATTGGGTAAGGTGTTGTATTCATTTTCGCTGCAGCAAAAACACCTCTAGCAGCATCTGTTGGGGTGTATCCATCTAAAAGCCAAACTGCTTGCTTTCTAACTTTATCATCCTTAATTATAGATGGGTCAATTGCATTCATCATAGCAATAAAAGTAGCTTCAGCTTCAGCGTCACTTATTTTTTTAGCAACAGTCCAACCATCCCAAAAAAGTGTAGATGCTGGAATATTACCACCACCAACAGTCATTGGACCAGCTATATCCATACCTTTTTTAACCGCATCAGAAACTCCGTCTGCATCAGTTAGTGTGGCAGCTCTACTTCCCCACATGTTCATCAAGATGACGTTACCAGCTCTGAATTCTGCATTTGTAGCATTACTATCATGAGTTAAAAAATCTGGGTTCATATACTCAGATAAAGATTTCATCATGTTTAATGCTTTTTTACCAGCATCAGAATTTACGTTTGGTTCAGGTGTATTACCTTTGAAATGTTTTCCACCATATCCAATAAACATATTATTAAATTCTTGTGCTAAATTCCAACCTGCTTTATAGGCTCCACCTACAGGATTTTTTGCAAGACCAGATGCACGTATTTTTTTTGCAGCTGATAACATTTCTTCATAAGTTTTAGGCACAGAAATATTAAGTTTCTCTAAAACATCTTTTCTGTAAACTAAATGTTGAGCGTTAGCCATGAAAGCAACTGCCATAACTTTACCATTAATTGTGATTAGTTGATTTTTTTTCAATTTTGAGCCATGTTTTTTTACTAAATTGTCTAAGGGCCTAATCAAGTCGTTGTTTAAAAGTGCAACAATGGATGTGTTTGCTACTATAGCAGACGTATATTCCGCTGGTTCACTACTCATTCCAGCTACATTAATTTTTTGGTGGTCAGCTGTTAAGTTTGTTTTAACTTCGGCACCCTTACATTTTTTTGCACCAGCACCAACAGTTTGTATAGCTGGAAATTCGTTTCCAACAACACTCACTCTTGCTTTAATCTCACAGGCAAAAGAATTTTTTATTAAAAAAAACAGAAAACTTGTTATCAAAAAAGTATACTTTATTAAATTCATATTTTACTCCAATCTATTTATAAATGAATTCCGGTTTTTGAATCAAAAAAATGACATAAATTATTTGGTATTTTTACTGATACAATTTCACCAATTTTTGATGAAAAATTATTAGAGGTTTTTATATGTAATAAATTATTTTTAATATTTAGTGTTACTATCGTACTATCCCCTAACAGTTCTATCGAATAAATTGGTCCAGTAAAATTACCTGTTTTTTCAATACTAGCATCTTCAGCCCTAAATCCAAGGGTATATTTTCCATCTTTGACATTAATTTTTGAAAATTTTAGATCTTGAGAAATGGATGTTTTATTTCTAATAGAAATTGGAACTAAATTCATGGGAGGGCTGCCAATAAAAGAAGCAACAAATGTATTAAATGGTCTATTATAAATTTCTTTTGGTGATCCAATTTGTTGTATTTTCCCATTATTCATTACGACAACACGGTCTGCTAATGTCATTGCTTCAACTTGGTCGTGCGTTACGTAAATAGTAGTAATTTTAAGTTTGTTTTGTAGATGTTTAATTTGGGCTCGTGTCGAAACTCTCAATTTTGCATCTAAATTTGATAAAGGTTCATCCATCAAAAATATATTTGGATTTCTTACTAAAGCTCTAGCAAGCGCAACTCTTTGTTTTTGTCCACCAGATAATTCTGCCGGTTTTCTTTTTAAAAATTTTTCCAATTCCACCATTTTTACGGCACGCATAACGAGCTTTTCGTGGAGTGACTTTTTTATTTTTCTAATTTTAAGAGGGAATCTTATATTTTCAAAAACACTCATATTTGGATATAAACCATATGATTGAAAAACCATAGATACATCTCGGTCTTTCGGTTCAAGATCATTAACTATAACATCATCAATCTTTATAGTCCCTGAAGACAACTCTTCAAGTCCAGCAATCATTCTCATAGTTGTTGTTTTTCCACATCCAGACGGTCCTAATAAAACTAAAAATTCTTCGTTCTCTATAGTTAAATTAAAATCATCAACTGCCTTAAAATCTCCCCATGACTTCGAAACATTTTCTAATTTGACTACAGCCATATTAAATTTGTTTTATCTCGAAAAAATTTTTAACATCTTCAAAAATTTTGTATGAAGATGAAATGTTGTTTTTATTTACTGAATATTCGCCAGGAAATAAAATAGTTTTAATATTGGCTTTTTTTGATGAAGTGTAACTAACAGGAGTATCTTCAATTGTAATTGAATTATTTTTTGCCACTTTTAGATTGTTTATTGCAAAATTATATATGTCTGGATTAGGTTTTTTTTTAAAACAATCTTTTTCATATGTAATAAGATCAAAGTTATTAAAATCAATATATCTCGATAAACTATCCTTGATAATATCAATAGTTTCTTTGCTAGTTGTTGTAATAAATCCAAGCTTAATATTATTTATATTAGCATAATTGATAACGTCTAAAACACCTTCCCTCGGTTTCACAGCGTTGGTGGAATATTCTCTAAAATATTTAATTTTAAGATCGTATATTTTTTTTACTTCATTATCTTTAAGCATTAATTTTGAATATTCTTTAATTCTTTGAATTCCACCTGGCTTTTGAATCATATTGATATAATTACCAATATTCCAGTACCAATTTAATCCAAATTCTTTAAAAGCAGTATTAAAGGCTTTACGTTGAATTTCAGATGTTTCAACCAAGGTCCCTATAGAGCCAAAAAAAATTGCTTGCATATTTCTCCTACTAACACCTCTAATATTATTAATAACCTAATATAAAAATAATATTTATTAAAATATTTTTCACTAAAAGAATTCCTTAATACTTATCATTGTCATCTATTATTTTATGGTAAATAATAAAATTATTATCTCTAGATTAACCTTTTTAACGAGAAAATGTATAATTAAAATTAACAAACATATAAAATAATCTTGAAATTAATATTGAATAAATTTTTATATTTTAAAGATACAATTAACGGAGAATTCTATGAAGACATATAATCATTTTGTAAATGGAAAAGAAATGGAACCTAGTAGTGGAAAATATTTTGATACTGAAAATCCATATACTTGTCAGAATTGGGCAAAAATTGCTAATGGAAATGCTAACGATGTCGATATTGCAGTAAATGTTGCAAAGGAAGCTTTTGAAAATAATTGGTCTAAAATAAAACCTACAGAAAGAGGTAAATTACTTATAAAACTTGCAGAACTTGTTGAAAGAGATGCTCAAAAACTTGGCGAAATAGAGGTTCAAGATAATGGTAAGTTGATTGCTGAAATGGGAGCACAAACGAAGTATCTTGCAGAATGGTATAGATATTTTGGTGGACTCGCAGACAAAGTTGAAGGCTCTGTTTTACCGTCAGACAAACCTGGAATTTTTAATTATACTAAATATGAGCCATTTGGAGTTGTAGGAATGATCACAGCTTGGAACTCTCCTTTACTTCTTTTATCTTGGAAACTTGCTCCAGCTTTAGCTGCTGGAAATACTGCTGTAATAAAACCATCTGAATTTACTTCGGCATCAACTTTAGAATTTATGAAATTAGTTTCAGAGGCAGGATTCCCTGATGGAGTTGTAAATTGTATTACAGGAATGGGGGTTGATGTTGGTCAACCACTTGTTGAACATAAGCATGTATCTAAAATTGCATTCACTGGTTCCGATGTTTCTGGTCAAAAAATATATGAATCTGCTGCAAAAAAAATAATGCCTGTTTCTTTAGAACTCGGAGGTAAATCTCCAAATATTGTTTTTGAGGACGCAGATTTCGAAGCTGCAATTATGGGTGTGATTTCAGGCATATTTGCAGCTACTGGTCAGACATGTATTGCTGGGTCCAGATTATTAGTACAAGAAAAAATCTATTCAAAATTTGTAAAAAGACTTGTTGAAGTTGCGAGTGAAGCAAAAATTGGAGACCCAATGTCATTAGACACACATGTAGGACCTGTAACGACTCAGCCTCAATTTGATAAAATTATGAGTTACATAGACATTGCAAAATCTGAGGGTGCGAAATGTATTTTAGGAGGAAATGCTTACTCGAGTAAAAACATTAAAGGAAATAGATTTGTTGAACCAACAATTTTTACTGATGTAAAAAATGATATGAGGATTGCTCAAGAAGAAGTTTTTGGACCTGTATTATCTATTATTAAATTTAAAAATGAAGAAGAAGCTATAAAAATAGGAAATGATGTTATATTTGGTTTGGCTGCAGGGGTTTGGACTAATGATATTGGAAGAGCTTTAAGAATGTCTGATTCATTAAGAGCTGGAACTATTTGGGTAAATACATACAGAGCTGTTAGTTTTATGTCACCTTTTGGAGGTTACAAAAGGTCAGGTAGAGGTAGAGAAAGTGGTCAAGAATCTATAAAAGAATTCTTACAAACAAAATCAGTTTGGATAGCCGAGCAAACATCAGTTTCAAATCCTTTTATCATAAGATAAATTAATTAATTATTATTTAAACAAATTAAATAAAATTGTTAAAACAACACTTATTATTATGCATGTTACAATAGGAAAGAATAATGTTAAATTTTCTGATTTAAACACCAAGTCACCAGGCAATTGTCCTAAACTTATTTTTTTAATGTAGGGATATAATATCCCTACTGCCATTATAATTATTCCTAAGATTATTAATATTTTTTGCATTTATAATTGTCTTTACGCTCCGTGATAAACAAATTTAGTAGCACAAGCTGTTCTTAATGGATGTACACATTTTCCCAAAAAACGACTTAGTATTATTGAAATAAAATTTCATACTCAAAATTAGCTAATTTTAAATTGCTTTTTTTCCTTAGATTTAGAAAAAGAACTAGATACGGCATTAACAGAATCGGTGAGAGCTTTAATTATCAAATTAACATCTTTTGTATTATAGTCATAATTCCTTGGATTTGATAAACCAATTAAGTTTTCAATTGCTAAAACTGCTTTTTCAGTTCTCAGCTCAGCTAGCCTAATAAACTTT
>CACNQW010000031.1 GCA_902622745.1 uncultured SAR116 cluster alpha proteobacterium | reverse complement strand
ATACTTCATGGTCTATTGTTCAATACGATCTTAAAGATGATTTCAAAAGTATCATATGGAATTCATGGGTAAAGCCTCTAATATTTGTAGATTACTCAAATTTTGTTTTAAAAATTGAGACACCTTCAGAGTTAGTTAAAAATAGAATTGACAACCAATATTACGATCAAATTTTTTTTAGGGCAAAAAGAGTTTTTATAGGTCTAAATAAGATTAGGTTTACAGTTCAAAAAGATAAAAGGTTTATTCACAAAATCAAAAAACAAAATTCTGAAAATGAAAATCAAACTTTGTCATCAATATCATTCACAGATAATACTTCTAGAATTTTAAATAAAGATTATACATTTGAAAATTTTATAGTAGATCAGTCAAATGAACTTGCTTACTTTTCAGCACTAAGGGTAGGTAAAGAATTTAATGTAGATTATAACCCCTTTATTATTTATGGAAACGTAGGAATTGGAAAAACTCATTTACTGAATGCTATTGCATGGAATATGCAAAAAATTAATAAGAAAAAATTTATATATATTTCAGCTGAAAGATTTATGTATCAATTTATAAAGTCTCTAAAGATGAATGAAACGATACGTTTTAAAGATCAATTTCGATCCATTGATGTTCTGATGATAGATGATTTACAATTTATTAGTGGAAAAAAATCTACTCAAGAAGAGTTTTTTCATTTATTGAATGATCTTATTGATAATAAAAAACAAGTTATAATAACAGCTGACAAATCTCCTTCTAATATTAAAAATCTCGATTATAAAATCAGATCAAGATTATCAGGAGGCCTCGTTGTAGATATTTTGCCAACTACATTTGAATTAAGAAAAAAAATAATTAGAAATAAAGTTTTTACTAAAAATGTAAGTTTAGAGAGAGATGTTATTACTTTTTTAGCCGAAAATATTTTTAGTAGTGTAAGAGAATTAGAAGGAGCTTTAAATAAAATAATATTATATTCTGATATAACAAAGTCCAAATTAAATTTAAAAAATACACAAAGTATACTTGTTGATTATATAAATAAAAGTCACAGAAAAATAACTGTCAAAGACATTCAGCTTCAAGTTTCAAAATATTATAATCTTGAATTTCATGAACTTTGTTCAAAGAATAGATCAAGATATATTTCAAAACCAAGGCAGATTGCAATGTTTTTATCTAAACAACTGACAGATTCTTCTTACCCCGAAATAGGCAAACTTTTTGGTGGGAAAGATCATGCTACAGTTATACATGGTGTAAATAAAATTAAAGTTTTAAGTGAAACTGATAGAAAAGTTAAACAGGATTTAGATAGTATAATCTTAAGCTTAAAAGTAGATTAATTACATATACTATATATACGTAAAAATTTGCTGATTCGTAAAATTAATGCTATATTTTGTGTGTGTTTAAAAATTTGAGTTATTAAAAGAATTATGATTAATATATGGAAAATGAAATGAAGTTTGCAATTGTAAAAACAGATTTAATTAAACCCTTAAGTCACATTAACTCGGTTGTTGAAAGAAAAAATGCTATTGCGATTTTGTCAAATTTGGTAATTGAAGCAGTTGGCAAAGAAATTAACTTTATAGCTACAGATATGGAAATAGATATTAAAGAAAAATTTTCAACAAATATAATATCAGATGGAAAAATAACAGTACCAGCACATACTCTACACGACATTGTTAAAAAACTTCCTGATGGCTCAGAAATTCTAATGTATGAAAGCGATAATAATTTAATATTGGAATGTGGTAAATCAAAATTTACTCTACCTACTTTACCTTTTGATGACTTTCCGGTTATGACAGATATATCTGATGGAAAAGAATTTTCAATTAGTTCAGAAGACATGAAAAATTTGATTGATAATACTAAGTTTGCAATCTCTCTAGAAGAAACAAGATATTACTTGAATGGTATTTATGTTCACCAAGATGATGAAAATAAAAATTTCTTAAAAGGAGTAGCTACAGATGGACATAGACTTGCTCAAGTTAAACTTAAGCTTCCAGATGGTGCAGATGGAATTCCATCGATTATTATCCCAAGAAAAACTGTTAATGAGTTGCGAAAACTTTTAGATGAAACTGATGGAGATATATTGGTAAAGGTTTCAAAAAATAAAATCAAGTTTACCGTAAATAATTGTATTTTAACATCAAAATTGATTGACGGTACATTTCCTGACTATCAACGGGTTATACCACAAGAAAATAAAAATAAATTAGAGGTTTTAACTAAAGATTTTAAAGATGCTGTTGATAGGGTTTCTACTATATCTATAGAGAAAACTAGGGCAGTTAAACTTGAAATAAACAACAATTCATTAATTTTAAAAGTGAATAATAGTGAAATAGGTAATGCCATTGAAGAATTAGCAATTGAATTTGGTGAAGAAAAGCTTGAAATAGGCTTTAACTCTAAATATTTGCTGGATATTACAAATCAAATTCAAGGCAACAAAATTTATTTTTCATTATCTGATTCTTCTTCTCCAGCTTTGATTACAGACGAACAGCAAGAAGGTACAATTTTTGTTTTGATGCCAATGAGGGTATAGAATTAAAAAGTTAATGGAACAAACCCAAGTAAACAAAAATATAAATTTTGTAAATAATAAACAACTTTTTATTAAACAAATAAAAGCAAGTTATTTTAGAAATTATAAAAATCTGGAATTAAACCTATCTGCTGATAACATTGTTTTAGTGGGTCATAATGGTGTTGGTAAGACCAATATATTAGAAGCTGTTTCATATTTGACTTCCGGAAGAGGTATAAGAAAAGCAAAATCAAAAGATTTAATCTTTAAGAAGTTTGATGATAGATTTTATGAAGACCTTTTTTGGGGTGTACATGCAAGCGTTTTTGCAATGAATAAAACATTTGAGATAGGTACTGGAATTCAAAAAAATAATAATTCTAGATTAGTTAAAATTAATGGTGATTTAGTTAAACAGGCTGACTTGTCAAAATTAGTAAAAATTTCGTGGATAACTCCACAAATGCTTCTTGTTTTTCATAATGGAATGCAAGAAAAGAGAAGATTTATTGATAGATTGATTAACATATCTAACCCAAATCATGTAGGTTTACTTTACAGATATGAATTTTTGATCAAGGAGAGAGTTAAAATAATTAATAATTTTAATAGTAATAAAAATTGGATTGATACTATTGAAAACGATATTGTCAATTTATCGATAAAAATCATAGAAAGCAGAAAAAGATTTGTTTCAGAAATGCAGAATATTTTTTTTAGATCTGATTTAAAAGAAGATTTTTTCCCTGATATATGTCTTAAAATTGCTGGAAAAGCAGAAGAGTTATTAGATAGTTTAGGTAAAGAAAAATATCATTCTAAAATAATAGAAATTTTAAGAAAGAATAGAAATAATGGTATAAGTTCTTTTATTGGTCCTCATAAATCAGAATTATTGATTTTTAAAAGACATAGCAAACAAGAAATAAGGTATTGTTCTACTGGGGAACAAAAAATAATGTTAATTTCTTTAATTTTTAAACATTGTTATTTAATGGAGTCTATATATAAACAAACGCCAATTTTACTACTTGATGATATAATAGAGCATCTTGATGAAATTCATAGAAGAGCTTTATTTGAAAAAACATCTGTGTACAAATCACAATGTTGGTTTACATGTACAAACTCTAGAGCTTTTAATGATTATCCGGCTTCTTATAAATCAATTGATGTTAATAAATTACAAAAAGATTATCCAAAAAAAAGAGAGTTGAACTATGCATAATGATTTAACCAATAAAAGTGAAAATGACAAAAATTATGATGCAGACTCTATTAAAGTATTAAGAGGTTTAGATGCCGTTAGAAAAAGACCAGGAATGTATATTGGTGATACTGATGACGGGTCCGGACTACATCATATGGTTTATGAAGTTCTAGATAATTCAATTGATGAATCACTTGCAGGTTATTGTAAAAATATTAATGTTACCTTATTGTCTGATGGGTCTGTCAAAATTTCAGATGATGGTAGAGGCATACCTGTAGATTTACATCCTGAAGAAGGCATTTCAGCTGCAGAAGTTATTATGACTCAACTTCATGCTGGAGGAAAATTTGACAATAATTCTTATAAAGTATCAGGGGGGTTGCATGGAGTTGGTGTATCCGTAGTTAATGCATTATCAGACTTTCTTTTATTAAATATAAGTAGGAACGGAAAAAAGTATTTTGTTAAATTTATAAATGGTAATGCTGAAAATCCTTTAAAAATTATTGGAGAATCTCAAACTACTGGAACTGAAATTATTTTTAAACCAAGCTCAAGTATTTTTTCAACTATTACTTTTGATTTTAAGATTTTAGAACATAGGCTTCGTGAACTTGCATTTTTAAATAGTGGAATCACAATAAATTTAATTGATGAAAGAAATTCAGAAAATAAAACTCTTCAATTTAGTTATGAAGGAGGTTTAAGACAATACATAAAGCATCTTAATAAATCTAGAAATAGCTTTCATGAAACAATAATTACATTACACCAAAAAGAAGATATCTCGATGGAGGTTGCTCTTGAGTGGACTGATGTTTTTCATGAAACTTCTTTATGTTTTACAAATAACATTCCACAAAGAGATGGAGGCACTCATCTTGCAGGTTTTCGAGCAGCTTTGACTAGGGTGATAAATAATTATTCAAACAACTTTGGGTTTTCTAGAAAAGAAAAAATTCAACTGACTGGAGATGATTGTCGAGAAGGTTTATCATCAATAATTTCATTAAAGTTACCTGACCCTAAATTTTTTAGTCAAACCAAAGATAAGTTAGTTTCTAGTGAAGTTAGACCAATTGTTGAACATTGTATAAATGAATCATTGTCACAATGGTTTGAAGAAAATCCTACTGATGCAAAAAAAATTATAAATAAAGTTTATGAAGCTGCTTCTGCAAGAGAAGCAGCAAGAAAAGCCAGAGAATTAACTAGAAGAAAAGGGGTATTAGATATAGCAAGCCTGCCTGGGAAACTCGCTGATTGTCAGGAGAAAGATCCTGAGAAAGCTGAAATATTTTTAGTTGAAGGTGATTCTGCTGGTGGATCAGCAAAACAAGGCCGTGATAGATCAAATCAAGCAATATTGCCACTTAGAGGAAAGATATTAAATGTTGAAAGATCAAGAATTGATAAAATGCTGTCATCAACTGAAATTGGTACGCTAATCACGGCGATAGGTGCTGGAGTAGGAAATGCCGAGTTAAACTTAGAAAAATCACGTTACCATAAGATAATTATAATGACAGATGCTGATGTCGATGGAAGCCATATTAGAACTTTACTTCTAACATTCTTTTTCCGCCATATGAGACCTTTGGTAGATGCTGGCTACTTATATATTGCTCAGCCACCACTTTTTAAAATTAAGTTAAATAAATCAGAAATATATCTTAAAGATCAAAATCATTTAGATGAATTTTTAATTAAAAATGGAATAAAAAATTGTTCACTGACAATTGGTAATAATGAGACAATGATTGAGAAAGATTTAAATAATTTTGTTGAAAAATGTATAATTCTTAATAAATATATTAGGTCATTGACTCGTAAGATCGGTGGTGAAGAAATTATATCAAGTTTATCAAATTTAGGATTACTGAATAAAAATATTTTTGAAGATAAAGAAAAAATTAATATAATTTCAAATTTTTTAAATAGATTTAATCCTGAAAATAAATATTGGGAAATCAATTTAAGTTCTTCTGAAAAATCATTACTATTTGAAAATACTTATCGTGGTGTAACAGAAAAGTTTGAATTAAAAACTGAGGATTTAAATTATCACGAAGTTTTGGAAATTAATAATCTGTTTGAACATTCTAAAATTTTTCAAGAAAATATAAAATTAGTCTTTGAAAACGAAGAACAAGTAATTAATTCTTCCTTACATTTAGTAGATTTTATTTTAGAAAAAGGAAAAAAAGGTTCTCAAATAAGTAGATATAAAGGGTTAGGAGAGATGAACCCTGACCAACTTTGGGAAACAACTCTTGATCCAAATTCTAGAAGCTTAATTCAGGTCAAAATTGAGCAAGAAATTAATGCTGAAGAAACTTTTTCAACACTCATGGGAGAGGTGGTAGAGCCTAGAAGAAACTTTATTCAAGAAAATGCATTAAATGTTTCAAACTTAGATATATAAAATTAACTTAAATTGTCAGTTCTTAATAATATATCTGAAATTAATAAAGATGAAAAAGCACTTAATGTCCATCCTAAATGTCCATGGCCAGTGTTATAAAAAATTCCAGGTAGTTTGCCTTTACCAATTTTAGGCATCATATTTGGGGTCATAGGTCTTAACCCTGCCCACGGTCTATAATGTTCAGTTGACACCTTTGGAAAAAGTTTGTTACTCCATTTAATCAATGGAAGTATTCTGTCTTCTCTTATATCTTTATTATAACCATTAAACTCAGCTGTACCTGCTATTCTAAATCTATTCATACCAAGTCTACTTGACACAATTTTAGCCCCATCATCCAGTAGTGAAACTTCAGGCGCATGTTTTTGGCTAATTTTATCATTAAGATCGATCGTTATGGAATAGCCCTTTACAGGATATATGTTAACGTTATCTCCTAATTTAGAAGCTATAAGCTTACTTGATACACCTGCACAAATTACTGTTGCATCAAAAGTATCAGTATTGTTAGTGTTTTGAGTGCTAAATTTTAATTCAACTAAATTATGTTTATGAACTATATCATTTATAGATGTATTATAATTAAATTTGACATTGTTTTTTTTACAAATTTCAGCTAATTGAGTGCAAAATAGATGTATATCTCCAGACATATCACTTTTTGTAAAAAAACCACCGAAAAAATTTTCTAAATTAATTGTAGGCTCAATTTTTTGAATTTCTTTGTTGTTAAGTGGTTCTCTTTTTAAACCTGCTTTTGTTAGCCATTTATTAACTTTTAATCCATGATTAAAATTTTCTTCTGAATTACAAAGATGTAAAATACCCCTTTCTTTAAAGTCAAAATTAATATTTTCATCTTTTAATAGCTCTTTTAAAAGATTCCCACTTTCAATTGCCATCTTTACTGTGGCAATAGTATTTTTTTCATGATTTTTTACATTTGATAAAAAACTCAAAAACCATCCTATTTTATGTATTGAAGGTTTTAAATTGATAGAAAGAGGGGCATCTTTTTTAAAAATCCACTGTATTCCTTGGTAAATAGTTTTCCAGTTTGTCCAAACTTCACCATTACATGCGGATAGTTGTCCACCATTAGCATAACTTGTCTCCATTGCTGCATACTTTTGTTTATCAAAAACAGTTACATTGTAACCCTTTTTCATCAACTGATATGCTGTAGTAATCCCTGTTATGCCTGCACCAATAACTGCTATTTTTTTCATAAAAACTCCACGACAAATCAAGCCCTAATCTGTCATGTGTACCTGAGAGATTAACTCGTTGTATGAGCTTACTCCTTCGGTGGACATAAAATATGTCTCTCTCCAGATTGTCAACTCTTTATGATACTTTTACCTGAGAGTTTCTAGGGTAGTTGCTCCTTCGGCGGTTATTTAAAACGCTCTCACAAAAAGAGGTAATGACATATTTATGATAATTCTATTTTAAAAATAATCAAACTAATTTTTTTTTACAGTAATATTTTCTATTGGGCCGTTTTGTTTTATCCAATCATCAATACCATTTTCTAGATTCAAAACATTAATCAAGCCCATTTCCAAAGCTGTTTTAGAAGATAAAGATGATCGCCATCCAGAGGCACAATAAAATATAAACTTATTTTTAGTGTTGAAGTAATCTCTATAATAAGGACTTTTAGGATCAATCCAAAACTCTAACATTCCTCTTGGTACATGCTTAGCATTTTTTATTTTTCCATTTTTTTCTAATTCTCTTATATCTCTTAGATCAATAAAAATAGTTTCACCTTCATTATGTAATTTCATGGCATTCTTAAAGTTGATACTTTTGATTTTTTTTTTTGCTTCTTCAACTAGAGAAAAACAAGATTTAATTGTCATTTTATTAGTTTCCAATAGATTAATATTGATAATCTAATATAAATAAATAATGACAAATAAAAATCAACAATTTTTAATTCAACATGAGGAGTTTAATAAAAATTTTATTTTTCCATCTATTAATAATATCAATACTCAACAGGTTATAACATTATATGAAAATTTTAAAAAAATTTTACCTTATTCTCAAAAATACTCCAAAGATGTAAAAATAAGAAAAAACTTAAGTAATATTTTAGATGAATTTGACGTTTTATTTTTAGATGCGTTTGGAGTTATAAATATAGGAGATAAATTAGTACCTCGGATAATTGAGACTCTAAATATTGCTAGAGATAAAGGGATATGTGTAATTATTCTTACAAATGGTGCAACTTTCTGTTCAGAAAAAAAAATCAATCAATTTTATGAACTTGGATTAGAATTTTCTTATGATGAAATTATATCAAGTCGTGACGCAACAGAGAGATTCTTATCTACTCATCTTAAACCATCTAAAATAGGTGTTTTAGGTAATAAAGATGAAGAGCTAAACATAAAAAATAGTATCACCACAGATTTAGCAAAAGATATTGAACAATTTGATGAAATGGACACTTTTATTTTTTTAGGGTCAAGTTATTGGGACTCAGATTTTCAAGATTTGTTAAAAGATACATTGACCTCAAATCCAAGACCATTTTTTGTTTCCAATCCAGATATTGTTGCTCCGCATAAGGATTTTTTTAGTATTGAGCCAGGTTATTTTACCTTAAAATTAATAAATGAAGGTATAAATTTACCATTATGGTTTGGTAAGCCTTTTTCAACAATTTTTGAAATGGCTCTAGAAAAAGTACAGTTTATAACAGGATCTTCAATTAATATGTCAAGAATTGGAATGGTAGGAGATACATTGCATACTGACATTTTGGGTGCAAACTCAATTGGAATTAAATCAATTTTAATGACAAAATATGGTTTATTAAGAAATCAAAACATTGCTTCTTGTATAAAAAAAACTGGAATTATACCAGATTATTTGATTGAGGGTCCTTAAAATGAATAAAAGAAAATCTATATTGGTTACATCAGGATCGAAAAGATTAGGAAAGCATATTTCTAAGTTTTTTGTAATGAATGATTGGGATTTAATTTTACATTATAATAACTCAAAAGTTGAAGCAGAAGAGACAGCAAATGAGTTATCACTTTATTCAAAAAACATAAAATTATATCAAGCAGATTTCACAAATTATAAGGATGTTGAAAATTTAGTACAAAGCTTACTTTTAAAAGAGAAGGAGTGGATAGGTTTAGTAAATAATTCTGGTTTATTCGAATACGATACCGGCCAGGAATTTACCATAGAAAAGTTAAATCGACATATGTCAATTAATTTTTCTACTCCCGCAATACTTATCCAAGCACTATATAGAAATATATTAAAAAACCAAATTGAAAAAAACAAAAACAACATGGTCATCAATATAATTGATGCTAAAATTGAAGGTTTAAATCCAGATTATTATTCTTATACTTTGTCAAAGTTAGCAATGTCAGGATTAACAAAAATGTCAGCTTTATCTTATGCACCAGATTTGAGAGTAAATGCAATTGCACCAGGAATAATATTACCTGCAGAAAATCAAAATGAAAAAGATTTCGAAGAATCTCACAAAAAAAATATTTTAAATAGTTCTGCCACGATAGATGATCTATACTTGGCTCTTGATTTTTTAACTAACTCAAATTCTGTTACAGGACACATCTCATTATTAGATGGAGGATCGCACTTGGCCCCTCCTTCGAGAGATGTTGCTATAAAATAAGGTATAATTTTAATGCTTAAGAAAATTCTCATTGAAAACTTAATTTGTATAGCCTCTGTTGGTGTTTATGAAAACGAAAAATTAAATAAACAAAAAATAATAATTAATTTAGAAATTTTTCTTAGTAATAAAATGAAAACTCATACTGATAATCTTAATGACGTAGCCGATTATGGAAAATTTAGAAGAATTGTATTGGATGTTGTTAATTCTAAGCATTATAATTTAATTGAAACGCTTGCGGACAACTTAATAAAAAAAATAGAAACTTTTGATAAAGTTGAAAATGTTAAATTAAAAATTACAAAGCCTGATATTTTTAATGATTGCTCTGTTTCATATGAAATTAGTAATTATCCTTAAGTTTTCTAAAGTATTTAAATGTTTCTGAACTATCAAGTTTTTGAACATTATTCGCAATTTTAAAATTAATATCATTATATCTTAAAAATGGATTTAACTTTTTCTCTTGACCAAGAAGGAAGGGTATAGTTGGTTTTTCTTCATCTCTTAAATTTTCAATTTCTAAAATGCAAGCATCTAACTCTTCATCATTATTATAAACTAAACTTTTACAAAATTTTGCGTTTGACATGGTGTATTCATGACCACAAAAAACAAGTGTATCATCAGGCAAATTTAATAATTTATCTAAACTATCTTTCATCTGCTTAAAAGTTCCTTCGAATATTCTTCCACATCCAAGTCTAAACAAGGTATCTCCAGAAAAGAGAATTTTTAAGTTCTCAATGTAATAACATATGTGACCGATAGTGTGGCCAGGAGTGTGAAAAACTTTGGCTTTTTCCCCAATCATATCAACTTCGTCTCCATCCAAAACATAATGATCGCAATTATATATTTTATTTTGGTCATATTTTGGAGCAATAAGTTTACAGTTATATTTGTTTATTAATTTTTGATTCCCTCCTATATGGTCGTCATGATGGTGGGTATTAAATATATGTGATAGCTTCCAATCTTTTTTTTCAAGAAACTCAATAACAGGTTGTGCTTCCCCAGGATCAATTACGGCTGTTTGTTTATTAATAGGATTATGTAATACATAAATATAGTTATCACTTAATGCTTTTATAATTTCAATTTGAGTCATAATATTATTATCCTTGAGAAAAAATTATGTTATCAATAAAGATATATTATTAAAATTTATAATTCAATTTTACTATGGAAGAATTAGAAAAACTTAGAAAAGAAATAGATCAACTGGATAAAATGATTGCCGAGTTAATTTCCAAAAGACAAGGACTTTCAAATAAAATTTTTGAAGCTAAGGGGGGGAAGTTTGCGTATGATCCAGTGAGAGAAAGCAAAGTGATGGAAAAAATTCTCGCTTACGATATCGATTCTAAACTTGCAGAAAGAATATGGAGACAAATTATAGCTTTTAATTTGTCAAAACAAAAAAAGTTAAAAATTGGATATCTTGGAGATGATAAGTTTTCTATAGCAGCTTATGAAAGTTATTTTGGGCCATATTTTGAAACTATAGATTTTAAAAATGTTACTAAGCTAATCGAAGGAATGAATAATAAAATTATTGATGCAGCAATAATAGAGAAATCACAATTTGCCCTTAATAAAATAAATTCTAAAATAAAAATTGTATCTGAATTTCCACTAAATGAATTTTTTTACAAAAAAAAGTATTTAATTTTGAAATAACTTAGTTTAGAAAAAATTATGTCTTTAGAACCAAAAGAAGCAATTTTAAATTTAGAAGCCTATAAACCAAATTTTGGCGCTTCAAATTTAAAAAAAATAATTAGACTTTCTGCCAATGAAAATGCTTTAGGATACTCTCCAAGGATCGATAAGGAGTTAAAGATAGGGAGTTTTAATCGGTATCCTCCTCAACATAGTGAGGAACTTATTAAAACAATTAGCAAAATTAAAAACTTAGACCAAAATAAAATAATTCTAGGTAATGGTTCAGATGATTTGATTTCTGTAATTGCGCAAACATATTTAAAACCTGGAGATGAAGCAATTTATACAGAATATGGATTTTTACAGTTTCCACAATCTATTACGGTTGCTGGAGGAATAAAAAAAATTGCAAAAGATATAAACTTTCATGTAAGTGTTGATAACATTCTGCAATTAATAACAGATAAAACTCGTTTAATATTTCTTGCTAATGCTAATAATCCAACAGGTACCTTCATTAGTAGAAGTGAAGTTTATAGATTGATTAATAATATACCAGAAAATGTTTTGTTAGTTTATGATGCGGCATATGCAGAATATATTCGAAATGATAAATATACTGATGGATCTGAATTAGTTGAAAAATATAATAACGTTATCATGTTAAGAACGTTTTCAAAATTACACGGACTTGCAGGTTTGAGGTTAGGCTGGGGTTATAGTAATAGTAAATTAATTAATTATTTAATGGCAGTTAGAGGTCCTTTTAGTGTTAATTCTATGGCTATTGAAGCGGGTATTATTGCAATGAAAGACATCGATTTTCAAAATCATTGTTTTGATTTTAATTTAAAATCGATGAAATTTATGGAAATTGAATTAGAAAAGCTAAATATAAAATTTATAAATTCTTCAACTAATTTTATTCTCATAAATTTATCAGATAAAGATAAATTTTCAGCAAAAAAAGCTGTATTATTTTTTAAAAACAATGGTGTGTTAGTTCGTGAAATGAACGTTTATAACTTGCCAAATCATATAAGAGTTTCATTAGGAACCAAAGAAGAAAATGAGTATTTTTTAAAATTACTTAAAAAATTTATTACGCAAAATGAAAACTGATAAAAAAATTGTAACTATTATCGGCTTAGGATTAATAGGAAGCTCAATATTAAGAGCATTTGATTATTATTTAAAAAATAAATTTTACATAAAAGTGTTTGACAATAATTACGAGCATCTTAAAGCTATTAAGTCACTAAATATAGCAGATGAAATATGTAATTCAGCCGCGCATTCTGTAAAAGATTCTGATTTGGTAATTTTAGCTATTCCCGTAGGTGTTATGGCTAAAGTTGGAGAATTAATTTCACCACATCTAAAAAAAGGAGTAATTTTAACAGATACTGGTTCAACAAAGCTTTCTGTCATAAAAGATCTGTCTTCATTGATACCTAAAAATGTTTTTTTAATACCTTCACATCCCCTAGCAGGAACAGAGCACTCTGGGCCTGATGCAGGTTTTTATAATTTATTTGAAGGTCGGTATTGGATTATAATTAGTAAAAAAAATGATAAAAATGGAATGTTTTTAGAAAATTTATTTAAAAAGTTTGGCTCTAAAGTTCAATTTATGGATGAGTTTTATCATGACAAAGTACTTGCTATAACTTCACATCTACCACATTTAATTGCTTATTCAATAGTCGATACTGCCAGTAATTTAGAGAGTGATTTAAAAAATGATGTCATTAGGTATTCAGCAACTGGATTTAGAGACTTTACACGATTAGCCTCTTCTGATCCAACTATGTGGAGAGATGTCTTTTTAAATAATTCTGAAGCGGTATTAGAAATGTTGCAAAGATTTAATGAAGACCTGTCAGCATTACAAAAATTAATAAGAAAAAAAGATTCATCCAAATTATATAATTTTTTCAAAAACTCTAAAGAAATTAGAAACAAAATTATTGAAGCAAAACAACACTTACCAGAAACATCAAAATTGAAGTAAATGTATTCTTAAATATGTTAATTTATATTTGAAATATTCAGAAATATAATTAATTTTTGTTTTCCACCATTTTTTATTTTCATCAACAAATGCATAAGGTGTTATACTAATATCTTTAAAAATACTTTTAAATTCCAACATAGCTCTAGGCATATGATAATTATTTGTAAGTAAAACAAAAGAATTTATTTTTTTTGATTTAACCCATTTTAAACTTTCTACTGCATTAGAAAAAGTATTTCTGGAAACACCTTCTATTTGAATACAACATTCTATAATTTTTTCATTATTAATATTTTCTTGAGTAAGTTTTTTTAATGTTTTTTTATCAAACCCTTTTCCTACACCGCTAATAAATAAATTTTTGTTATTATTTTTAATTTGAAAAAAAATTTTAAGAGATTTTTTTACTCTATTATCCCCTCC
>CACNQW010000030.1 GCA_902622745.1 uncultured SAR116 cluster alpha proteobacterium | reverse complement strand
GAAATAATTTTGCACATAATCCATCAATTGCAGGTCATCCTGCTTTTACGGTAAAGGATGTTAAAAAAGTAATGGATATATTAGGTCAATTAAAGATTTTATTCTCGAATGCTGAAATCTATGCAATGCCAAAATTTCATCAAATTTATTTATATGATGTAAATGCTAATATGTTAGAAATTAATCAAGAAGTTTAGGTAAAAATGGAAGATACATATAGTAATGTTTGTGTAACAGGTTCTGGAAACGGAATTGGAAGATCAATTGCTATCGCATTAAATAATGAGGGTTACAATGTTGCTTGTGCAGATAAAGATTCAAAATCTTTAGATGAAACATTGGATTTAATGCCTAAAGAAAAACCAAAAAAGATAAAAATTAAAATGGATGTTTCTCAAGTAAAAGATATAGATAAAATGATCGAAAAGACTGTTAAACATTTTGGAACTCTTGACATTATGGTTAACAATGCAGGAGTTACCAAAAGTTTAGGTTTGTTTGAATTAGATGAAACACATTGGAAATGGATGAATGATGTTAATGCTAAGGGTACTTTCTTTTGTTTACAAAAAGCTGCCAAACAAATGATTGCCCAAGGTAATGGTGGTAGAATTATTAATATGTCATCTGTTGGAGCAAAAGGATTTGTTGATGTTTCAAACACTATTTATGCTGCAACTAAAGGTTCAATATTAAGTATGACAAAAACTGCTTCACAAGAACTTGGCAAATATAATATCAATGTGAATTCAATTTGTCCTTCTCCAACTTATACAGATATCGTTAAAAAACTGGTTGCAAAACGAGCTAAAGAGCAAAATAAAACTGAAAAAGAGATTATGGATTATTATATGAGAGATGTGCCTTTAGGGCGCTTTAATGATCCTGATGATATAGCATCGATGGTTATATTTTTATCATCTTCAGGTGCAAGAAATATAACAGGCCAATCATTTAATGTAGATGGCGGGTTAATTCCTAGTTAATTTGAGAGAACGGACCATAAACAGGTTTTGTTCCTTCAATGGTTCCTCTGATCATAGCTCTTCTGTACTTTGAGTAATCGTAAGGTAAAACTCTATGTAACAAAACCCTATTATCCCACATTATTAGATCATTTAATTCCCATTCATGAGTTAAATAAAATTCTTCATTACTGATAAAATTTACCAGCCATGAATGCAGTTCTTTACCTTCTTTAAAACTCATTCCACCTATCTCTAAACTTGTATTGGAAGTGAAGAAAAGTGACTTCTCCATAGCTCTATCTGGATGAACTCTTATAAGTGGATGTGTAACAGGCGGAAAATTTCTTTTTTCGTCAATAGTTAGTTCAGGTAGTGACGGTTCAAGGCGCCTAATATCATTATATGAATGGACTTGATGAAGAGGTTTTAGTTTTTCCTTTATATCTTCAGGTAAAGATTTATATGCTAAAAGCATATTTGAAAATTGAGTTTGCCCACCACTTGCTTCTTTTGGAAGTGTTTCTTTACCAAATAATAATGAATAAAGTGCAGGATAAAATCTATATGAGCTATCTGTATGCCACCTAGAATTATTTTTTTGTAAAACCACTCTTGGATCATTTTCATTTAGATGTTCTCCATCAGCGGAAATATTAGCTACATTGAAAATTTGAATATTTTTCTTTGTTTTATTTTTTTCTGGATAGCTCTCTAAATTTCCAAAATTCTTACAAAAGTTTATCAAGCTATCTTCATCTAACTTTTGGTTTTTAAAACAAATAAAATGCTTGTTTTGCATTAATTTTTTTATTTCATTGAGGTCATCTTCATCTACATTTTTGGAAGCATCAAAATTATAAATTCTAACTCCGGTATGATCAGTGATATTTTCAAAATCAATAGACATCTTTAATTTTTTTCAAATTTTATTATATCTAATATATTAATTCGAAATATATCTATGTATCAATTCAAAACTTTACTTTATCCGACTATAACGATTCTATTCAATCTTTTGTTTATCTCAAAATCATATGCATTAGGGATTAATGATCTAAAAATCAAAAAATTACATGATTTTGAATATGCATGGGGAATGGATTTAATTGACAATGAAAATATATTAGTTTCTGAAAAGAGAGGGCTATTATACATTTATAATTTTTTAAATGGAAAAATTGTAGGAAAAGAAACTTACAATGATGTTCTCTCTAAAAGACAAGGGGGATTACTTGATATTATTTTTGTAAAGGACAAAGAAAAAAAATACGTTTTTTCATGCTATCAAAATCTAAATTCCGATCTTATTGTAGCAAGACATGAATTAAAGAATTTCAAATTCTTAAACAAGAAGATTATTTTTACCTCTAAGTATCAATCAAGAAGTGGTGTTCATTTTGGGTGTAGATTTATAAATTACAAAAATAATATTTTATTTTCTATAGGTGACAGAGGTGACAGAAACAACTCTCAAAACCCAAAAAATTATCCAGGTAGTATTATTAAAATAGATTATGAAGGTAACCATAAAATTACCAAAGAAGGATGGTTGTCTGGAATTTTTTCTATGGGTCATAGAAACCCACAAGGTTTTATTTATATTAAAGAATTTGACGAAATTTGGTCTCATGAGCATGGGCCAAAGGGTGGAGACGAAATTAATATTGTAGAAATGGGTAATAATTATGGTTGGCCAATTGTAACTTATGGAAAAGAATATTGGGGAGGAAAAATAGGTGTTAGCAAACCTGTTAAAGGCTATGAGGAACCAATTTGGAAATGGATACCCTCAATCGCACCCTCAGGAATGGCCTATTACAATAATGATTATTTTAAATTTCTTAAAAATAAAATATTAGTTGGTTCTCTGAAATTTAAAACTTTATATATTGTTAATTTAAATAATAAGAGACCTCATTCGGAAATTAAATTTTTAAAAAATAAAATTGGCAGGATTAGAGATGTACTAGTTCATCCTAAAGGTTATATTTTATTAATTAATGATGAAAGAGATGGAGGATTATTTAAATTAGATAAACATTAAATTTTCTTTGAATTTCTTTTGCATTTTTCCGAGCAATACAAAACATTATCCCAATCTTTTTTCCATTTTTTTCGCCAAGTAAATTCTAATTTACAAGTTTTACAAATTTTTTTTGGAAGATTAAGTTTCTTATGCATGATTAAAAATTTTTAAATAATAAAATTAAACCTAATATCATCAGAGTAATAAGTATACTTTTTCTGAAAATTTCGTTTGACAGTTTATGTCTGATTTTTGTTCCAAAATATTGTCCTATTAAAGCTGGAACAATTAAGAAAAGACTTACAAATAAATCATTTAATGTTCCAAGACCGTGATATAATAGTGATCCATATAAAGGAATTGATCCAATGAAATACATTGTAGCAATTGTTCTTATAAAAAATTCTTTAGATAAATTAACTGATATTAAATATGTTAGTATTGGTGGTCCGTAAAATGTGGACAAACCACCAAGTATACCTGAAAAAAATCCCAAAATTGATGTGATAGGTCTCTCGTATTTAATTTCTATTTTATTTATTCTAAAACCAAAAAAATTTACTAATGCAGCAAAAATTATTGAAATAGCAATTATTATTGAAACGGTGTTTAGTTCAATTTCTACAATCAATCTACCTCCAACAATTAAGCCAATGACTAAAAAGATTAATAATGGAAGGAATCTTAAACTTCCTAATCCTTTTTGTATTTGCATTTGAAGAAAGTTTGTACTCAATATTGGAAAGCAAAGAAGCATCATTGCAGTTGTAGGAGGTAAAAAATACGCAATAACTGGAACTGCAACCATAGGCATTCCAAGCCCCAGAATGCCTTTCATTAAACCACCTGCAATTATTGATAGAATAATAATTAAAATTAAGTTTGGATCAAAATAATACATGCGTTTTTAATTGTTTAGATTACAATAGGAATATGTAAAGCTAAATTTACTGAAAGGTTTTATTCATGAACGAAATTATAAAGTTTTTAAAAAAAAGAAGATCTGTAACTGCAAAAAAAATGTTGCCAGGTAACGTTACAGAAAGTGACCTTAATGATATTCTAGAATGTGCTCTGCGTGTTCCTGATCATGGTGCTTTATCACCATGGAAATTAGTTGTTATACAAAACGATATCAGAAAAACTCTTGGAGAAGAAATATTAGTCCCAGAATTCAAAAAAAATAATACTGATATTGATGAAGAAAAATTACTTTTTGAAAAAAATAGATTTTTGCGAGCTGACAAAATTATTGCTGTAATTTATTCTCCAGTAGAAAGTCTTAAAATTCCAGATTGGGAAATGATGCTTTCAACTGGAGCAGTTTGTCAAAATATCACCATAGCAGCTCAATCTTTAAATTATGCAGTACAATGGGTTACCGAATGGTATTCCTATAATGATAAAATGCTTGAATATTTAGGAGGAGATATTTCTAAAGACAAATTAGCAGGCTTTATATATATAGGTGAAAAAAAAGAAGATCCAGTAGAGAGAATTAGACCTAAGTTTGAAAAAATAATAAAATTTTTAAATTGAAGTATTTAATGATTTTTCAAAAATTTCTGGGTCAACATTTCCGCCAGAAGCAATGATTACAACTGTTTTGTTTTTAATGTCAATTTTGTTGAACAATGCTGAAGCTAATGCAACTGCTCCACCAGGTTCTAAAATTATTTTGAAATATTGAAAAGCATATTTCATTGCTTTCAATGCTTCTAAATCACTTACCAAAAGTGAACCACTTAAATTTTCTTTGTTAATTGAAAATGTCAGTTCTCCTGGTTTGCTGGCTAATAATGAATCACAAATTGATTTTTTTGAAACATCAACTTCAGTAATTTTATTGTCTCTTAATGATAAATAAGTGTCATTATAATCTTCAGGCTCAACTGCATATACAGGAACATTCGTATATTCTGCTTTAATTGCTGTACTTACTCCTGCAATAAGGCCTCCGCCACCGCAGCAACACAATACCAAATCAGGTTGTATATTATTTTTTTTAAAATCACTTACAATTTCGTAGCCTACTGTTCCTTGACCATTTATAACATCAGGGTGGTCAAATGGAGGAATAATTTCAGCATTTATTTCTTTTGCTAAAGAAGTTCCAATTTCTTCTCTAGACTCTGAGTATCTATCAAATGTTACAATATTTGCCCCCCAAGATTTTGTTCCATTCAACTTTGCATTTGGAGAGTCCTCTGGCATAACTATAGTCGCGTTTTTATTAGTCAAATAACATGCTGACGCGATGGCTTGTGCATGATTACCACTTGACCAAGCAAGAACATTTTTTTTATCATCGTCAAGTTTTAAAATTGAGTTTATGGCGCCTCTAAATTTAAACGCACCGATTTTTTGTAAATTTTCTGCCTTTATAAAGATGTTAGAGCTAAGTTCTTTATTTAGAAGGTCAGAGGAAAGTAATGGGGTCTTTGTTGCATAGTTAGAAATTCTATTATACGCTTTTTCTATTTCTTTATAATTAACTAGACTTTTCATATAACTAAATGTTTAATAATTCATTATTAAATAAATGCTTTAATTTTGTAAATGTTAAATAATTTAGAGGTAAATATGTTATTCAATGGTTCATATACTGCACTTTTAACACCCTTTATAAATGGTGAAGTTGATTATGATGCATATAGAAAATTAGTTGATTTTCAAATTGATAATGGGACCCACGGTTTAGTTCCTGTTGGTACAACTGGAGAGTCTCCAACTTTATCTCATGATGAACATAAAAAAGTTATAGAAGTTTGTATTGATCAAGCTAATGGAAGAGTGCCAATAATTGCTGGTGCTGGTTCAAACTCCACTGCCGAAGCTATTGAATTTGTGAAACATGCTTGTGATGTAGGAGCAGATGGGTTGCTTGTTGTTACACCTTATTATAATAAACCTACTCAAGCAGGTTTGATTGCTCACTATACTGAATTAGCAAATGTTAGTTCAAAACCAATTATAATTTATGATATTCCAGGTAGATCAGTAATTGGCATGACTGATGAAACTATGGCTAAGTTAGCCCAACATGATTTAATAGTAGGAGTAAAAGATGCAACTGCAGATTTAGGTCGTCCTACTCGACTTTTAAACATTATTAATGATAAATTTATACAATTGTCTGGTGAAGATGGTACAGCTTTACCTTATCTTGCTGCGGGAGGACATGGCTGTATTTCTGTCACAGCTAACATAGCACCTAAGTTACTATCAAGAATGCATAACGCTTGGCAACAAGGAGACATTAAAACTGCCCAAGATATTAATCAAAAACTTATGCCTCTGCATGATGCTTTATTTTGTGAAACAAGTCCAGGACCATTGAAATTCGCAGCATCTCTTCTTAATATTTGTCAAAGTGATACAAGGTTGCCAATTGTTGAAATAGCGTTAGAAAGTAAAAAAAGAGTTGAAGAAGGGCTTAAGTTTGCCGAGCTCATGTAGTTTAAATGAATAAGCTAATTGCTGAAAATAAAAAAGCAAGATTTGATTACAACATTACTGAAACTCTAGAAGCTGGGATTGTTTTGCTAGGTAGTGAAGTGAAAAGCTTGAGACTGGGTAAAGCTAGTATTAGAGAAGCTTATGCTAGTCAAGAGGATGGAGATCTTGTCTTAATCAACTTTAATATTCCAGTCTATGATCTAGCTGCCAAAGGACAAAATCATGAGCCTAAAAGATTTAGAAAATTACTATTACATAAAAAAGAAAAAAATAAAATTTTCGGGATGATAAAAAGAGATGGTTATACAATTGTTCCATTAAGCTGTTACTTTAACAAAAAAGGGATTTTTAAAGTAAATCTAGGCTTTGCAAAGGGTAAAAAACAAGTTGATAAAAGAGAAACTATAAAAAAAAGAGATTGGGAAAGATCTAAACAAAGACTTTTAAAAGTTTAATAATGTTTTTATTAATTTAAAAATGTAATCTAAATCAGTTAATTTTAATCTCTTAGTATTAATATTATATTTTGAACAGTGATAAGAGTTTAGTAAAATGATTTGATCATTTATTTTATGCTTTTTAAGATGTTTAAATTTGAATTCTGTTAAATTTTTATTTAGTGCAATGATAGTACTATTGTGAGCAATTTCTCCTAATGTTAAGATTATTTTTAAGTTTTTCATTTTATTTATTTCTGAGCTTAAAAAAACATTACATTTTTTTATTTCTAATGAATTTGGTCTATTATTAGGTGGCAAACATTTGACTGCGTTTGTAATTCTACAATTTAGATTACTTATTTCTTCAAATTCAGAATAACTTTCTGAAATATTATATTTGTTTAAATACTTGAAAAGTAAATTTCCAGAAAAGTCACCATTAAAAACTTCACCTGTTCTGTTTGCTCCACGTAACCCAGGTGCCAAACCTATAATTAATAGTTCACAGGAGAATGGTCCTGTACCAAGAACTCTATTATTATAAAAATTTGGAAATAAGATTTTATTCTTTTTTCTTAAATCAACTAATCTAGAACAAAGGTTACAATTTTTTTTCGGTTCCATAAGGTTTACTATTAAATTATAAAGCAATATATGAAATATAAATTTTTTATAGCTGTTGGATCCAATATAGATAGTCCAGAAGGTTTAAGTCCAATAAAAAATTGTAACAATGCTATTAATGAGCTTTCTAAATTTAACATAAACATAATTCAAAAGTCGTCTTGGTATATAAGCGACCCAATACCAAAAAGCTCACAGCCAAAATTTTATAATTCAGTACTTTTGTGTGACACAAATCATAAAGTAAATAAAATTTTGAAAATTCTTCAAACTATAGAAAAAAAATTTGGCCGAGTAAGAATTTTTAAAAATATGCAAAGATGTATTGATCTTGATATAATATCATTTAATGGAAACATAAAAAATTCATCATTATTAACTATTCCACATCCAAGAATGCATGTAAGAAAATTTGTTTTATTACCACTTTTTGAAATATATAATAATTGGTCACACCCATTGTTAAAAAAAAATATTAAATACTTTTTGAAAAAGGTTAAAAATCAAAAAATTAAAAAATTAAATATTGATTGATTTTTTTTAATAAAAAGATTATTCATTCATCTATTGAGGTTTTTTTATGGCTAGAGTCACTGTCGAAGATTGTATAGAAAAAGTTGAAAATAGGTTTGAACTTATTATAGCGGCTTCTCAAAGAGCAAGAGAAATATCTAATGGAGTTCAAATAGAAGTTGATAAAGATAACGACAAAAATACTGTAATTTCACTTAGAGAAATTGGCGATGGAGCAATTACCTATGATGATTTGAAAGAAAGGTATTTAAAATCTATTCAAAAAGTTGTTATTAATAACGATGAAGATGAAGAAAATGATATAGAAGAAGAATTTTCAAATTATTTAAATCAAGAAGATGCAGAGCAAAATTTAAATCCCACAAATTTCTTCAAAAATACCGAAGATTCATTTGAAGACGTTTCAGATGAATTAATTAGAAAAGAAGAATAGCATTATTTGTCATATTAGTTATAATTTTTGAGAGATAATTATTTAAGTTATGACATGCTGGATACAAAATTCTTACTAAATATAAAAAATAAGAATTATACTAAATCATTAGATTTAATTAAAAAAGCTTACAATTTTAGTAAGGCTAAGCATGCTGGACAATATAGAGATGACGGAAAGGATTATTTTACTCATCCAATAGCAGTTGCAGAAATTCTTTCTAATATGGGTTTAGATAGTTCTACAATTATTACAGCGTTACTCCATGACGTAGTTGAAGACAGTTCTGTTACTATTAAAGATATAAAAAAATTGTTTGGTTTAGAAATTAGTAAATTAGTTGACGGTGTAACTAAATTAACAAAAATTGAACTTAAATTTGGACTTGCTCAAGCTGAGAACTTTAGAAAACTTTTAATCTCTTCATCTGATGATATTAGAGTACTTCTTGTGAAGTTAGCAGATAGACTTCATAATATTAGAACAATTGAAGGAATTAAAAACAAGAAAAGACAAATTAAAATTTGTACAGAAACACTTGAAATTTATGTTCCATTAGCAGAAAGACTAGGGATAATAGGAATACAATCAGAGTTAGAAGAAAAATGTTTTTCTATAATAAACAATGAAACAAGAAATTCTATTCAGAAAAGATTAGATTTAATTTATTCAGAAGATAAAATAAATATCCCATTAATCATTAAAGAAATTAAGAATATTGCTTTTAATAAGAAAATATTTGTTGAAATTACTGGAAGACAAAAGACTTGTTATTCCATTTGGAAAAAAATGCAAACAAAAAAAGTTGGAATGGATAACCTCTCAGACATTATGGCTTTTCGAGTTATTGTCAAAAAAAAAGAAGATTGTTACAAATTATTAAGTCTATTACATCAAAATTACACTGCTATAATGGGAAGATTTAAAGATTATATATCAGCTCCAAAAAGAAATGGATATCAATCATTACATACTGGATTGATAGGGCCAAAAAAAACTAAAATTGAAATTCAAATTAGAACCTTTGAAATGGATGAATTTGCAGAAAATGGAGTTGCGGCTCATTGGATGTATAAAAATGGCACAAAATTTAAAGAAGGTATAAAATTTAAATGGGTTAGAGAATTACTTCAAATAATTGAAGAAGCTAATCATCCAAATGAATTTCTAGAGCACACTAAGTTAGAGATGTATAATGATCAAGTATTTTGCTTCACACCAAAAGGGAATATTATTAATTTACCTGTTCATGCTACTGCAATTGATTTTGCTTATGCAGTTCATTCTGAATTAGGGAATGCTGCTGTTGGTGCAAAAATTAATAACAAGGTTAGACTTTTAACTTCTGAATTAAAAAATGGTGATCAAGTAAAAATACTTACTTCATCTAATGGATATCCTGACCCTAACTGGTTGGACAATTGTATCACAGGAAAAGCAAAATCAAGCATTAGAAGATTTATCAGAAAAAAAGAGGTTGAAGAATACAAACAGCTTGGAACCTCTCTTTTAAGAAATGAATATAAGCAAAATAATAAAAAATTAAATTTTAAAGAGTTAAAGATCGTTATTGAAAAATATGAATTGTTGGATGTAGATGAATTATTAATTGAGATAGGTAAAGGAAATATTTATTCTAGCGAAGTCATAAAATCTATATATCCAGCAAATAAGTACTTTAATGTATTTAGAAAAAAACCATTTATCAAAAAAAATTTTTAATAATAAGAAAAATGATTTAAATATAAATGGCGCAATACCTGGTATGGCGATCCATTATGCTCATTGTTGTAGTCCACTTCCAGGAGATCGTATCGTTGGTATTGTTACTTCTGGAAAAGGAATTACAGTTCATTCTATAGATTGTTTTTCTCTTGAAAAATTTCATGATACTCCAGAAAGATGGCTAGATATTTCATGGGAAAGAGAAAAAGACATTTTATATAGAGGTAAATTAATTGCCGTTTTGATGAATGAACCAGGTAGTTTAGCGGATGTTACAAGGATTATCAGCTCTATAAACGGAAATATTTCTAATCTTCAGGTAGTTAATAGAGATATAAATTTTTATAAATTCACCATTGATTTAGAGGTCGAAAATCTCTCTCATTTAAATGAAATTATGGCGGCTCTAAGATTGTCAAATTTTGTGGAAAGTGTAGAAAGAGAAAAAAGTTAATGAATTTTTATAAAAATAAATCAAAAAAAATTAAAAATTTATTTTCATTTAATTTTAAAAGAGCAAGCTTATTTTATTTTTTAAAATTGTTAAGAGTAAAAGATTCTCAAGATAAATTAGCAGTTGGATTTGCATGTGGTTCAATGGTATCATTTTCTCCATTTATTGGGTTTCACTTTTTACTTGCTGTAATTTTTGCATATATTTTAAGAGGTAACATAGTAGCCTCATTAATTGGAACTTTTATTGGAAATCCTTTTACTTTTCCATTTATTTGGGTTTTTATATATAAAGTAGGAAATATATTTTTTAAAAATGATCAAAATTTTTCTTTAGAACTAACTTTTGAAAGTTTATTTAATCAAGGTTATGATATTTTAGTCCCTATGTTAATTGGTTCATTAATTGTGTCAGTTCCTATTTGGTGTATTTCTTATTATACTGTAAAATTTTTTATGGCATCATTTAAAAAAAGAAATCTGTAGGTATATCTATAATGTGTAAATTAGGAATAAATATAGATCATGTTGCAACATTAAGAAATGCCCGCGGTCAATCTCATCCAGATCTTCTCAAAGCGGCTTTTATTTTAAAAGAATGTAAAGTCGACTCTATTACTATGCATTTAAGAGAAGATCGAAGGCACATTAAAGATGATGATATTTTTTTAATTAAGGATAAAGTTGATTTGCCAATTAACTTAGAAATTGCACCAACTGAAGAAATGACTAAAATAGCTTTAAAGTTAAATCCTAGATCAGTTTGTTTTGTTCCTGAAAAAAGGGAAGAGGTTACAACTGAGGGTGGATTAAATATTAGCGCAAATGCAAAGAAAATTGAAAAATTGTTAGATTTAATTTCTAATTCTAAAATTAAAGTCGCCTGTTTTATAGAACCTGACTTTGATCAAATTAATAGTCTTAAATCTTTAGGTATTAGAACATTAGAGCTTCACACTGGTTCATATGCAGATTCTAAAGATAAAAAAAATATGAAAAAAAAATTATCTCTCATACAACAAGCTGCAAAATACTCAACAGAAATAGGTTTAGATTGTCATGCAGGGCATGGCCTTAACTATGATAATGTTTACGATATTGCGAGTATAAAGGAAATAAAGGAATTAAACATAGGACATTTTATAATTGGGGAATCTATTTTTAGTGGTTTGAAAAATAGTATTTTAAAAATGAAACGAATTATAAAAGCATCTAGAAAATGATTTACGGCATCGGTACTGACCTAGTTAACTCTGAAAGAGTTGAAAAATTATTAACTAAATTTGGAAATAAATTTTTATTTAAAATTTTTAGTAAAAAAGAAATCAATAATTCAAAAACATCTTTTAACAAAGCTCTTTATTTTTCTAAAAGATTTGCTGGTAAAGAAGCCTTTTGGAAAGCCATGTCACCAAATAAAGAAAATACATTATACTTTAATGAAATTGAAATTTTATCTAACAACAATGGAAAACCATATGTTAATTTAATTGGCATGACCAAGAATAAAGTATCTTATTTAGAAAAATCATTAAATTATAAATTTGATTTTCATATATCTATATCAGATGAAAAGCCAAATGCGTTAGCTTTTGTAATTATTTTTCTTGCCCATATAAATTAGCTATTGCATAAAGAATTAATTAGAGATGTCAGATGTCAAAAAGCAAAAATAAAAATAATAATAGTTTTTATGAATTAATTAAAACTTTATTCTATGCTGGTACAATAGCTATTCTTTTCAGATCAATTTTATATGAACCATTTAATATTCCATCTGGATCAATGATACCATCATTATTGGTTGGTGATTACTTATTCGTTTCTAAATATTCTTATGGTTATTCGAGGTATAGTTTTCCATTTGGTGTTTTGCCAATTAAAGATAGATTGATCTATGACATCCCTCAAAGAGGAGATATAATTGTTTTTAGAAAACCAGGTGACGAACAAGTAGATTACATAAAAAGATTGATTGGATTACCCGGAGATACCATTCAGCTCATAGATGGTAGATTGTATGTTAATGATAAATTGGTTATTAGAAAAAAAACTAATATAGGTCAAATTACTAAAAGTAATGGAGATAAAATAAATTTGATTGAATATGAAGAAAATATTTTAAATACAAAATCATATAAAATAATTGAGTCTAGCGACGATGACTTTTTTGATAATACAATTAAATTTACAGTACCTGAGGATAAATTTTTCTTTATGGGAGATAATCGTGATAACAGTAAAGATAGCAGAGCTTCTGAAGTGGGGTTTGTACCAAAAATAAATCTAATTGGCAAAGCGCAAATTATTTTTTTCTCTCATAATGGATCTGCAAGGTTTTATGAATTTTGGAAGTGGCATAATTTAATTAGATTTTCAAGGATAGGTCAGAAAATTGAATAAATCCTATTCTGAGATTGAAAAAATTTTAGATTATAAATTTAAAGATATTGAATTATTAAATGAAGCTCTTACTCATTCAAGCATTAAAAAAAATAATAAAAAAAAAAGAATATTTAATTATGAAAGATTAGAATTTTTAGGAGATAGGATTTTAGGCTTTATAATATCTGATTTAATTTTTAAAAAATTCCAAAATTTTCAAGAGGGAGAATTAAGTATATTATTTCAAAAATATACAAATGCAAAATTTCTATCAAATGTTGCAAAAAGTTTAGATTTGAACAAATTTGTAAATGTACAAAAAGGTGACTCTTTGGAAAAAAAAGACTCAATTATGTCAGACCTTATTGAGTCAATAATTGCTGCAATCTACATAGACTCTAATTTGGATAATGCAAGACTTTTTATTTTAGATAAAATTTTCAATAATTTGAAAATTAAAGATGCCATTAATAAACATCCAAAAACTTTACTACAAGAATACTCATTGAAGTATTTTAAAATGACACCAGTTTATAGCGTTGAAGAAAAAAGTGGGCCAGATCACGAGCCTGAATTCAAAGTTTCTGTTTCAATTAATTCTCAAAATTATGCTGATGGTGTAGGCTCAAGCACACAAAAAGCTGAAGAAAATGCTGCAAAAAATCTTTTGAAAAAAATGGAGTTTAAAAATTAATACAAAATCTGGATTTATTTATCTTGTTGGGCCTCCTAATGCTGGAAAATCAACTTTAATAAATCATTTGCTTGGTCAAAAAGTTTCGATAGTTTCAAGAAAAGTTCAAACAACTCGATTTTCAATAAAAGGAATTCTTAATATTGACAATTCAGGCAACAATAAACCAAATTGTCAGATTATTTTTGTAGATACGCCAGGATTGTTCGAACCAAAAAAAGCACTTGAAAAACATATTGTGAATAATACAATCTCTGAACTTGATAATTATGAACATATTTGTATCTTATATGATGCAACTTCAAATAAAAATAAATTTTTAGAATTCTCTAAAATTATTAAAAATATAAATCTTAATAAGAATAATTCTTCTTTAATAATTAATAAAATAGATTTGATTGAAAAAGAAAAACTTTTAGTGATTGTTAAAAATATTCAACAAATTTTTGAATTTAAAAAAGTTTTTATGGTTTCAGCCAAAAAAGGGCAAGGTTGTAAAGATTTAATTGATTACCTTCAAACAACTATACCAACCAGCTCTTTTTTATATGATAAAGATCAACTTACAGATTTATCAGAAAGGGTATTTACGGCAGAAATTACAAGAGAAAAACTTTTTAATTATCTTAATTCCGAAC
>CACNQW010000029.1 GCA_902622745.1 uncultured SAR116 cluster alpha proteobacterium | reverse complement strand
TCAAAAAAGTTATCATCAGAAATTTTTTTTTTCAAAACTAAATCAAAAGATAAATTCAAAAATTTTGATAATCTATCAAATTTATTAAATTTTATTTTGTCTCATAATATTAACAGAGATTCAGTTGTCATTTCAATAGGTGGTGGTGTAACTGGAGATTTAGTTGGTCTGGCGAGTTCAATTGTATTAAGGGGAGTTAAATGTATACATGTTCCAACAACTCTACTTTCTCAAGTAGATAGTTCAGTAGGTGGCAAAACTGGAATTAACACAAAACATGGCAAAAATCTAGTTGGTACTTTTTATCAGCCAGAAGGAGTTTTAATTGATATTAATTTTTTAAAAACACTTCCGGAACGAGAGCTTAGAGCTGGCTTTGCAGAGGTCGTTAAATATTCCTTTATATATGATAAAAAGTTTTTTAATTATTTAGAAAATAATATTGAAAGCATTAAAAAACTGAAAAGTCCATATATTGAAAATACAATTTTTAAATCATGTCAAATTAAAGCAAAGATAGTATCTATAGACGAAAAAGAAAAAGGTATAAGAGCCATATTAAATTTCGGCCATACCTTTGCGCACGCATTTGAAAATTTAATAAATTATGATAGCAAAAAATTAATTCATGGAGAAGCAGTCGCAATTGGAATGGTGTGCGCATTTAAACTAAGTATACAGATGAATTTATGCTCAAAAAAAGAAGCTGAAAGATGTGTAAAATTGATATCTAAATTTAATCTGCCAACAAAATTGAAAGATATTAACGGCTTAAAATTGTCATCAAAAGAACTTTTAGATAAATTTTATTTAGATAAAAAAGTTAAAAATGGAAAAATTACGCTAATTTTATGTAATGGAATAGGAAGTGCATTAATTAAAAATAATGTGAATGAAAGGACATTAAAAAAATTTTTTAATGAATTGATCGATGAATGAATTAAGTATTTTTTTATTAATAATTATATTTTTAATTATATGTTCTGCATTTTTTTCAAGCTCTGAAACTGCTTTAACAGCTGTATCAGAAGCACGCATCAATGAACTAGTAAATAAAGGAAATAAAAGGGCAAAATTAATAGAAAAAATTTTAAAAAATCGAGATAAAATGATTGGGACAATTCTTATAGGTAATAATTTTGTAAATATAATTGCATCAGTATATGCAACTAGTTTTGCTATACAATTTTTTACAAACGTACCTTTAATCATTATTACGATCATCTTAACTATAATTCTTGTCATTTTTGCTGAAATGATCCCAAAGACATATGCTCTGAAAAATGCTGATGAGATTGCACTTACAGTTTCACCATTAATTAATCTAATTATTATATTTTTTACTCCTTTGACATTTTTAACTGAAAAATTGTCAAAATTAATCACTGGTCCAGATTATGAAAGTGAAGAAGCTAAAACAGAAGAATTAAAAGGCATGATAAGATTGCATGCAGGAAAAGAGACAAGATCTATTGAAAGAGGAAAAATAATGTCAAGTATGATTGACATTGAGGATGTAAACATCGAAGAAGTCATGACGCATAGAGGAGTAGTGACAATGATTGATATTAAATCTTCTGCAACAAATGTTTATAAAATTGTTGGAGAAAGTCCTTATACTAGAATACCTGTTTTTTCTGGAACACAAGATAATATAATAGGTATATTACATGCAAAAGAACTTTTTAGATTTTTACAAAGAAATAAATTTCAAGATACTAAATCGATTGATCTAAAAAATATTTTAATTGATCCTTACTTTGCTCCAGAAACAACTCCTATTTTAGATCAATTAGAAATTTTTAGAGGAAGGAAAGAGCACTTTGCAATTGTTGTAAATGAATATGGTGATTTTCGTGGAATTGTAACGTTAGAAGATATTTTAGAAGAAATTGTTGGAGAAATCGATGATGAAACAGATATAAATGTTGAAGGTGTAAAATCGCAACCTGATGGTTCTTTAATAATTGATGGGTCTGTTACAATAAGGGATTTAAACCGATCACTAGCTTGGGATTTGCCAGATGAAAATTATAACACTATTGCTGGACTGGTTGTTTTTGAAACAAAAACAATACCAAACCCTGGACAAGAATTTAGACTGTTTGGAATTAAAATTAGAATATTACAAAAAGATAAAAACTTTTTATCTAAATTGAGATTATGGAAAGAACAAGAAAAATGACGAAAGATGTGAAACGAAAATTACTTCATAATAGAAATATAAACTTAAAAGGCTATATTAGAGATGATGAACTTTTTGAAGTTGAGGCTGAACTCATTGATACTAAAAATTATGATTTTTATAATCATGACAGAGGTGTTATAAAAACAAATGAGCCTATACATCAAATGAAAATAAGATTAGTTCTTGATGACAATTTGTATGTAATAGATGCAGAAGCTAAAACAAAAAATAGTCCTTACTATATTTGTAAAAATGCAAATTCAAATTTCAGGAAAATTATTGGGTTACAGATTAAATCTGGTTGGAAAAGGCAAATAACAAAATTAATTGGTGGAATAAACGGTTGCACTCACATAACAGAATTATTATCTTCAGTCGCCACAGCAGCTTTCCAAACAATATATCCTTATAAATCAAAACAAAAAAAAGAAAATAAAACCACACTTTACCAAAATCAAGAAAAGCCTCTTCTTCTGGGAACTTGCCACGCTTTTAATCCTAAAAGTAAAGTGGTTAAGAGATTATGGCCAAAGTGGCATGAAAATTAATTCATCTTACTTTCTGAAATTGTCATCAATTTAAAAGTAATAGAATGTAAAGACCCTTCATATTCATTTTTCAAACAATTATTAACCATCCTATGTCTTTCTAATCTATTTTTATTTTCAAAATCATTTGAAACAATAATAATTTCAAAGTGTGTCTCTTCTCCTGGAATAAATCCGCTATGACCTTTGTGTGATAGTGATACATCGGTGACAACACATCTATAAAGTTCAAATTTTTCATTTAAAATGTCAGTAATTTTTGATTTTCTATTCATATATGTTATTTATATATTTTATTTCTTTGATATAAAATTAACTTAACACTAATCAAGGTGTAAAATAAAAAATGAAAAAAGTTTGTGAGTTTTTAAATTGTAAGGAAGAAGGTGTTTATCCTGCTCCCAGATCTAGAGAAGATATTACTACTTACAAATATTATTGTATTGAACATATAAGAGATTTTAATAAATCATGGAATTTTTTTGAAGGTCTAACTGATGAACAATTTGAAAATGAGATCAGGAAATCTACAACATGGGATAGACCATCTTGGAAATTTGGTACTAGTAATTACAACAAAAAAATAAATGATCCTTTTAACTTTTTAAGTGATAAAAAAGATGAAAAAGTTTCTAAGAAAAAAGTTAATTACAAACTACTATCTTCTTGGAAGTTATTAGAGTTAAATCCAACAGCAGACATTGAACAAGTAAAAAAACAATATAAATCACTAGCAAAAAAATGGCATCCAGACAAAAATTTAAAATTAAAAGATAGCGATATGTTTGTGAAAATAACAAATGCATACAAATTAATTATCAAATCTTTTAAAAGCCCATCAGTAGATATCAGTTAATATAAAAATTTGGAGAAACATATGAATGATTTTGGACTTGCAAAAAATATGGATAATGATGAAAAAACATTTCCAAAAAAACTAGAAGAAGTTAATACTAAGTCACTTTTTGGGTTTTCTTCAAACATGAAAGTTTATGGATTTAAGGAAAAAACAAAGTTTGTTCCCGATTATGATGAATCTTATGTCTTTGATGAAGTCACTACCAAAGCCATTCTTGCAGGTTTTTCTTACAATAGAAGAGTAATGATTCAAGGATATCATGGTACAGGTAAATCAACCCATATAGAACAAGTTGCATCCAGGTTGAATTGGCCTTGCATTAGAATTAATCTAGATAGTCACATCAGTCGCTTAGATTTAGTAGGAAAAGATGCTATTGTACTTGAAGACGGTAAGCAAGTAACTGTATTTAAAGAAGGAGTTTTACCTTGGGCTCTTCAAAATCCAGTTGCTCTTGTTTTTGATGAATATGATGCCGGAAGACCTGATGTAATGTTCGTAATTCAAAGAATTCTAGAATCTAGTGGGAAATTAACTTTATTAGATAATAATAAAGTGATCACTCCACACCAAAATTTTAGACTTTTTGCTACAGCAAATACTGTGGGATTAGGTGATACTAGCGGTCTTTACCATGGGACACAACAAATTAACCAAGGTCAAATGGATAGATGGTCTATCGTGTCCGCATTAAATTATTTACCAAACGAAATTGAAGAAAAAATTATTTTAGCTAAGGTTCCAACTCTAGCAGGAAAAAATAAAGAATTAATTAATCAAATGGTATCTTTAGCTGAATTAACTCGAAATGGTTTTGTCGCAGGTGACTTGTCCACTGTGATGTCCCCAAGAACTGTAATAACTTGGGCCGAAAATTTCAATATTATCGAAGATTTAGACTTAGCATTTAAAATGACTTTTTTAAATAAATGTGATGAAGTAGAAAAACCTATTGTTTCAGAATATTATCAACGTTGTTTTGGAAGAACATTAGTTGAAAACGAAATTATAGAAAATGAATAAAGAAAAAAAACTTGCAGAATTCCAAAATGCAACTGCAGCCACAATTAAGGCAATTGCTGCCGATAAATTAAAAAATCGTGAGATACAATTTTTTGGAAATACGACTAGATTTAATTCTAAACAAATAACCATTGCAAAAAATTCAAATGACTTTGATGAAGCAATTGTTAATAAAACTCGAGGTGAATCAGACGAAATTTCACTTAAATTACAATACCATGATAAAACAATTCATTCCCAACTGAAGCCAAAATCTGAATTAGCCGCTACTATTTTTAACTTAGCCGAAGACACAAGAATTGAAAAAATAGGGAGCAAAAAATTTTTTGGAATTAGAAAAAATTTACAGGAATTAATAGAAAAGAAATTTGAAACTAATTTGATTGCACCTCCAGGTAGTGACGATACAACCTCTTTTGTGAATGCTATGCATTTATATTTAAGAAAAAAACTATCAGAGGCACCTATACCGGAAAATTCTAAAAAGACTATGTCTTTATGGGAGCCATGGTTAGAAAAAAGAGTTGGAAAATTTATATTTGATCTATCCGAAAATATTAATGATCAAGAGCTATTTGGTAAAAATATTAATAATCTTCTTACTGCATTAAAATCCGAATTAGGTGAATTAGACGATAATAATAACGATTCTGATGATGATTCTGATGAAGAGGGTAACGATGAAGAAAACTCGGATGATCAAAATAATACATCACAAGGAGATAGTGAAGAAGAAAATGAAGACGGGATTGAAACTGGTGTTGAAGAAAATACTGAATCTACTTCTGAAGAAAATGAATTTTCTGATGATGATATCGAAAACAACGAAGGAGAAGGAAACGATGAATTAATTTCTAAGCAACAAAATAATCAAAATCAATTGGAAAATAAATCAAACGCCTATAAAATTTTTACAAATAAATATGATGAAATTATAAATGCAATAGATTTATGTGACAATGACGAATTATTAAGATTAAGAAAAACCCTAGATAAACAACTAGAAAATCTTCAAGGAGCTGTTGCTCGTTTAGCAAATAAACTACAAAGAAAACTACAAGCAAGACAAAATAGAACATGGGAATTTGATTTAGATGAAGGCATGCTTGACGCTGCAAAGCTCGCAAGAGTTGTTTCAAACCCTTTGTTTCCACTTTCCTATAAAATTGAGAAAGATATGAAGTTCAAAGATACTATTGTTTCAATTTTAATTGATAATTCTGGTTCAATGAGAGGGAGACCAATTACTATAGCTGCTATAAGTGCAGATATTCTAGCGAGAACATTAGAGAGATGTGGCGTTAAAGTTGAAATTTTAGGCTTTACAACAAAAGCATGGAAAGGAGGTCAATCTAGAGAACAATGGATAAATGAAGGTAAAGCAACTAATCCTGGTAGACTTAATGATTTGAGGCACATTATTTACAAATCAGCAGATGCGCCATGGCGAAGAGCAAAAAATTCTCTTGGTTTAATGTTAAGAGAAGGCATATTAAAAGAAAATATTGATGGAGAAGCTTTGATATGGGCTCATGAAAGAATTTATCACAGATACGAAGAAAGAAAAATATTAATGGTTATCAGTGATGGTGCTCCAGTAGATGATACCACATTATCAGCTAATAGCGGAAACTACTTAGAAAAACATTTAAAATTAATTATTAATTTTATAGAAAATGAATCTCCAGTTGAATTAATTGCCATTGGAATCGGTCATGATGTTACTAGATATTACAAAAAAGCTGTAACACTTACTGATGCTGAACATCTTGCAGGAGCAATGACGGAACAACTTGCAGATTTATTTGATGAAAATGTATAGCAAGTTTATTTTTTATTATTTTTTAGTATTTGTTTTTTAATCTTAATAGCTTTATCAGCCAAATTTCTATTACTTGTCTTAATTAGATAAGAGTCTAAACCACCATTTTTTTCAACAGTTTTCATGGTTCTTATAGTGATATTCAAATTAATATATTTTTGAAGTATACCACTATATAATTTAACACTTTGAAGATTCGGTAAAAATCTTCTTTTGGTTCTATTATTAGCATGACTCACATTGTTGCCACTCATTGGTTTTTTACCTGAAATTTCACAAATTTTAGACATATAATGGCCCTCTGTGATCTTATAAAGGAAGCTCTTTTAATGGTCAAGAAAAAGTAGAAATTAACTATGATTTTTTGATTAACCCATTCTCTACAATTTTATACGCTTCATCAATACTTTTAGCTAATCCTTTAACATCTTCCCAATTTTTTATATTATCTCTTTTTCTAAACCTATCAAGTTGATCTAAGATATTTTTTACTATAAAAGGTCCTTCATAAACCATGCTAGTATATAATTGAATTAAGTCAGCTCCACATAAAATTTTGATATACGCTGATTTTCCATCATGAACACCCCCAGTGGCAATAACTGAAATATGCGAACCAATATCATTCAAAATTTTTCTAGCCATAATTAAAACTTTAGTTGATTCCTCAAAAAGTGGCTCTCCAGATAAACCACCAGTTTCTTTTTTGTATTTAGATTTCACATTTCTTTTAATAGTTGTGTTAGATATGATTAATCCATGCAATTTATGCTTAACTGTCTCTTTAATTATTTTTTTTAATTCTGTATTACTTACATCAGGAGAAATCTTAATTAATATAGGTGGACAATTGTTAAGCTTATTAATTTCTTTTTTTATTGAAATAATTAAGTTTTTAAAATTTTTATCTGAGTGGAATTTTCTTAAATTTGGTGTGTTTGGAGATGATATATTAATTGCTAAATAATCAGCATATTTAGCAAATTCATGAATTAATTTAGTATAGTCTTTAATCCTGTCAATAGAATCTTTATTAGGACCAATATTTATTCCTAATTTTATATTTGAAAATTTATTTTTTTTTCGAAAATTTTTTATTCTATTTTTAATTAACGTAAGACCATCATTATTGAAACCATTTCTATTTATAATAGCTTTGTCTTCAGGTAATCTAAATATTCTTGGTTTTGGGTTACCTTCTTGAGGAAAAACTGTAATAGTCCCAACCTCTGAAAATCCAAAACCCATTTTATGTATTTGGTCAATAGTCTGAGCATTTTTATCAAAACCAGCTGCCAATCCAATTGGATTTTCAAATTTAATGTTCATTACTTTTAATGGAATAGATTTTGTTTTTATTTTTGGTAAAAATCCATTCTTAATTATTTTAATAACTAAATTATGTGCTGTTTCTGGATCAATCAAACTTAAAATTTTATAAAAAAAACTCCAATACATTTTTTATTTTACAAGCTTGCCATTAAGAACATCTTCTAGTAATTTGATACTCTTCTTTATTCCATATAATTTTATAAACCCACCCATTCTTGGTCCACTAGATTGCCCTAAGGCTGTTTCATAAAGGCAAGAAAACCATTCTCTAAGATTTTCGTAACCAGCTTCCTTTCCAACTTTAAACACAATAGATTGTATTTCTTCACTTGAAGTTTTGACATCTAAGTTTTTTAAATAAGTTACTAAGTTTTTTATAGTTTTAGTTTCGTATTGGCTGGGTAATCTGAAATTTTTAAATGGTAAAACTCTTTGTTTATAATAATTAAAAGAAAGATCCACTAACATATCAAATTTTTTATTTAACCCTTTTTTCAACTCTGGTGTGTAATTAGTAATGTAACCCCACAAATCATTTGAATTGTCGGCATTACATACTGAAGATAAATTTAATAGCAAATTAAATGATACAGGAAAAATATCTTTTGGTGGATTACCTTTGTGAATATGCCAGACTGGATTATCATATTTACATTCACTGTTTGAGTTATATTTACTTAAAAATGAAAAGTACTCATCTATCGTTTTAGGAATTACATCAAAAAATAATTTTTTTGCTCTTTTTGGATTGTTAAACATAAATAGTGATAAAGATTCTTCAGTTCCATAAGATAGCCACTCTTCTATTGATAAACCATTACCTTTAGATTTTGATATTTTTTGACCATTCCCATCTAAAAACAACTCATAAGAAAAACCTGCCGGTTGAGAACCACCTAATATATTTAAAATTTTTGAAGATAAAATTACGCTTTCACTTAAATCTTTTCCTGCCATTTCGTAATCAACTCCAAGTGCGTACCATCTCATAGCCCAATCACATTTCCATTGTAATTTACAATTACCGTTTAAAATTGAAACTTTCTCTTCTTTATTACTGATTGGAGAAAAGTATGTTATTGAGTTGTTAGTTACATCTATATCTATAACATTGACTTGTAATACTTTACCTGTGTAAGAACATATAGGCAGAAAAGGACTGTATGTTTTTTTTCTTTCTTCACCTAAAGTTGGCATAATGACATTTTTAATTTTATCATAATTAAGTAATATTTTTGATAATGCATCATTAAATTGGCCTGATTTATAACATTCAGTAGATGATACAAATTGATAATCAAAACCAAACTTATCTAAAAATTCTTTTAATTTATTATTATTGTAAGAACCAAAGCTTTCAAATTCTTCAAAAGGATCTGGAACATCCGTAAGAGGTTTTTCTAAATGTTCACTGAGCATTGTTTTTTTTGGAACATTTTCAGGAACTTTTCTAAATCCATCCATATCATCAGAAAAACATATTAACTTTGTAGCTTTTCCAGTGAGATAAAAAAAAGCGTTTTGAACCATAGTTGTTCTAGCCACCTCACCAAAAGTGCCTATATGTGGCAATCCGGATGGACCATATCCTGTTTCAAACAAAACAGGATTATCGTCATTAATGAGATCAAATTTTTTATTTTTTTTTAATCTTTCTATTAAAACTTTAGCTTCTAAAAAAGGCCAAGATTTTAAATTATTCGAAATTTTGTCATCTATAAAGTTCATAAGTTAAACATTTATTAATCTAATTTAAATTATTAATAAAGAAATATTGTAAGATTCAAAAAAAAAACACCTAATAAAAATTAGGTGTTTTTAAAATTTTGTTTGGATTAGGCTTACATCATTCCAGGCATTCCACCCATGCCGCCCATGCCGCCCATGCCGCCCATGCCGCCCATGTCTGGCATTCCACCACCACCTGATCCAGATGCTGGTTCAGGCTGATCTGCTATCATAGCTTCTGTTGTAATTAACAATCCAGCTACAGAAGATGCATTTTGAAGAGCCGATCTAACTACTTTTGTTGGATCTATAACACCATCTTTTACAAGATCTACGAATTTTCCTGTCTGTGCATTATAACCAAAATTTGCATCATCGTTTTCTTCTAATTTACCAACGATCACAGCACCATCTTGACCAGCGTTGTCTGCAATTTGTTTAGCAGGCGATTTTAGAGCTTTCTTAACAATCTCAATACCTACGTTTTGATCTTCATTGTCACCCTTAACTTTAGATAGTGCTTTAATAGCTTTGATATAAACTGTACCCCCACCAGGCACTATTCCTTCTTCAACAGCTGCTCTAGTAGCATGCATTGCATCATCAACTCTATCTTTTCTTTCTTTAACTTCAACCTCAGTTGCTCCACCAACTTTGATTACGGCTACACCACCAGCTAACTTAGCTAGTCTTTCTTGAAGTTTTTCTTTATCATAATCAGATGTAGTTTCTTCTATTTGAGCTCTTATCTGATTACATCTTGCGCTAATATCATCTTTAGAACCAGCACCATCAATAATTGTAGTTTCTTCCTTTGTTATCTCAATTCTTTTAGCAGTACCTAACATTTCTAAAGAAACATTATCGAGTTTAATACCTAAATCTTCTGATATTAGTTCACCCTTAGTAAGGATAGCAATATCTTCTAACATTGCTTTTCTTCTGTCACCAAATCCTGGAGCTTTAACGGCAGCAATTTTTAAACCGCCTCTTAATTTATTAACAACTAAAGTTGCTAAAGCTTCTCCTTCAACATCCTCAGCGATAATTAGTAATGGTTTACCTGACTGAACAACTTTTTCTAATAAAGGTACCATTTCCTGTAAGTTAGATAATTTCTTTTCGTGTAGTAAGATATAGCAATCTTCTAATACAGTTTTCATCTTGTCTGCGTCTGTTATAAAATATGGAGATAAATAACCCCTATCAAATTGCATGCCTTCAACAACATCTAATTCAGTATCTAAACTTTTAGCTTCTTCAACAGTGATAACTCCTTCATTGCCAACTTTATCCATAGCTTTAGCAATCATCTCTCCAATTTCTTTTTCACCATTAGCAGAGATTGTTCCAACTTGAGCAACTTCAGCATTAGTATTTATTTTACTAGCTCTACCTTCTAAATCAGCTACAACTGCGTTTGTTGCTAAATCAATACCTCTTTTTAAATCCATAGGATTTCGACCAGCAGCTACTGCTTTAGAACCTTCAGTTGCAATAGCTTGCGCAAGAACTGTTGCAGTAGTTGTTCCATCACCAGCAACGTCATTAGCTTTTGATGCAACCTCTCTGACCATCTGGGCACCCATATTTTGAAACTTGTCTTTTAAATCAATCTCTTTAGCAACAGTAACGCCATCTTTAGAAATTCTTGGAGCACCAAATGATTTATCCATAACTACATTTCTACCCTTTGGTCCTAATGTTACTTTAACCGCTTCAGCAAGGACATTAATACCTTCAAGCATTTTTTGTCTTGCATCACCGCCGAATTTTACGTCTTTAGCAGCCATTATATTTTCCTTTCAAATAATTAAAAATTTACGATTTAGTTTATAATTCCCATGATGTCACTTTCCTTCATAATGAGAAGGTCTTTACCATCAATTTTAACTTCAGTACCTGACCATTTGCCAAAAAGTATCGTATCACCTTCTTTGACATCTAATGATTGTATCTTTCCAGAATCATCTCTTGCACCAGAACCTACAGCTAAAATTTTACCTTGCATAGGTTTTTCTTGAGCTGAGTCTGGGATTATAATTCCACCTGCAGTCTTTTCGTCTGAGTCCAAACGTTCAACAACTACTCTATCGTGAAGTGGCTTAAACTTCATTACTATCTCCCTAATTATTTAAATTAAGCTCTTAAAGAGCACAACACATAAATAGTTGTAATTTATAAAGTTTCAAGATTTTTTTTAAAAAAAATTCCTATTTACATAAATGATAATTTTGGTAAATAAATTAAGAATATGAATGATAATTTTAATCCTACGAAACAAGATACATTCCTCCTAAATTGGCTTTTACTAATTTTTATATTAGTGGTAGCCATGATTATCATTGGAGGTATTACAAGAATTACTGATTCAGGCTTGTCAATGGTAGAGTGGAGACCCTTTCTAGGGTTTTTACCACCTTTAAATAATCAAGAATGGGAAAGAGTATTTGACCTTTACAAAAATACACCAGAATATACTTTCTATAACAAAGGAATGCTACTTTCAGAGTTTAAATTTATTTTTTTCTGGGAATATTTCCATAGATTATGGGGAAGAATAATAGGAATTGTTTTTATTATACCCTTCACATATTTTATTATTACAAAGAAAATAGATAAATTTATTACTGTAAGACTTCTTGTCATTTTGTTTTTTGGTAGCCTTCAAGCATTTATCGGTTGGTGGATGGTTAAATCTGGATTGATTGACAAACCGGATGTATCTCAATACAGGTTAGCGATTCATTTTGGAAATAGCTTACTAATTTTGGTTCTATTATTTTGGCTCATTCTAGATTTAAAATACAAAAAATCTAGAATTAAGTTCGATTTAAACTTAGTCATTTTTTTTATAATATTTGTCACAATTATCGCAGGATCTCTAGTTGCTGGAATGGATGCGGGACTAATGTATAATACATATCCTTTAATGAATGATAGTTTTTTTCCTAGTGACTATCTTTCATTAGGACTTTTAGATCCTTTTGAGAATCCTGGGTCAGCTCAATTTCACCATAGACACTTGGGTTTTATTTCATTAGTTGCAATTGGAATATTTTTTGTTAAAAATTTTAATCAAAAAAAGGTGTTTCTTGAGTTAGTATTTTTAATAGTCTTAATAATTACTCAATTTGTGTTAGGAGTTTACATACTATTAAATTATGTTCCAAACTTAAATGCAAGCATGCACCAAATAGGTGCAGTATTAATATTCCTAACAATGATAAAAATAATACATACCTTAAATATTAAGACTTAATCTTTTTATTAATATTAATACCTAATTCTTTCAGTTGAATTTCATTAACGTCGGAAGGCGCCCCCATCATTAAGTCCTCTGCTTTTCCAGTCATAGGAAATAATACAATTTCTCTCAGATTAGGTTCATCAGCTAAAAGCATAACTATTCTGTCGATACCAGGCGCAATACCTCCATGAGGAGGGGCACCAAATTTAAAAGCATTAATCATACCAGGAAATTTACTGTCAACAACATCGTGATTATGACCAGCAATTTCAAATGCTTTATACATAATATCTGGGACATGATTCCTAATTGCACCTGAAGATAATTCTACACCGTTGCAAACTAGATCGTACTGATATGCTAAAATATCTAACGGGTTTTTTTCAATAAGTGATTTCATTCCACCCTGCGGCATTGAGAAGGGATTATGAGAAAAATCTATCTCACCAGTGATTTCATCTTTTTCAAACATTGGATAATCAACAATCCAACAAAATTTAAATTGATTTTGATCAATTATATTTTTTTCAATAGCGATTTTTGTTCTTGCCTTACCTGCTAAATCTGAAGCTTCTTTTTCCATTGCACATGAAAAAAATAAAGCATCTCCATCGTTCAAATTAAATGTTTCTTTCAATATTTGAACTTTTTCATGACCGAGTGCATTTGCTATTGGTCCTTTTGCTTCGTTATCAGAGAAAATTATATACCCCATACCTGGGGCTCCCTGCGATTGAGCCCAACTATTCATTTTATCGGCAAAAGCTCGACTACCACAATCTACACCTGGCACACCTCTTACTACTGATCCCTTTTCAATATTACTTGCAAAAATTTTAAAATTAGAATTTTTAAAAACATCGGTTACATCTTGTATAAATACATCATATCTAATATCAGGTTTATCGGTTCCATATTTTAACATTGCATCTTTAAAAGTAATTTTAACAAAATCTTTGACTACTTCTTTTTTTGAGAACTTTTTAAAAACATTATAAATTACTGGTTGAATAGCTTCAAAAACATCTTCCTGCTCTACAAATGACATTTCTACATCCAATTGATAAAACTCGCCTGGAGACCTATCGGCTCTACTATCTTCATCTCTAAAACAGGGAGCAATTTGAAAGTATTTATCAAACCCTGACACCATGACAAGTTGCTTAAATTGCTGAGGCGCTTGAGGAAGAGCGTAAAATTTACCTTTGTGAATCCTAGAGGGAACTAAAAAATCTCTAGCACCTTCAGGACTAGATGCAGTTAAAATTGGTGTTTGAAATTCTATAAAATCCTGCTTTAACATTTCAGATCTAATGTCTTGAATAATTTGTGATCTCAAAATTATGTTTTGATGTGGCCTATTTCTTCTCAAATCTAGATATCTATATCTTAACCTTATTTCTTCTCCGTAATCATCATCCGAATTAACCTGCAAAGGTAGACTTTCTGCATTTGATAAAATAGTCATTTTATCAACTTGAAGCTCCACCTCACCCGTAGGGATATTATGATTTATAGTTTCGGCAGATCTTTCAACAACTTTTCCATGCACAGAAATTACAGATTCCAAAGAAATTTTTTCTAGAATATCAAAAGTATCTTTTTGCGTGTCAGAAACTATTTGAGATATGCCGTAATGGTCTCTTAAATCTACAAATATCAGTTGTCCATGATCTCTTTTTCTATGAACCCAACCTGATAACGTTACTGTTTCACCTACCAAAGATTTATTAATTTCGTTACATTTGTGTGTTCTGTAAGTGTGAGCTTTATTCATAAAGATTACCTCTAAACAATTTTTATAACATCAAACTATGAAATTACTATAAGATTTTTAA